>DAIOXD010000068.1:0-8761 GCA_036758145.1 Candidatus Limnocylindrales bacterium | reverse complement strand
GCCGCGTGCCACACCTGGACGACGGTCGTGGTCGCGCGATGCGGCGCGACGTGGATCGGCAGGTAGGCGTTGTCGACCACGAAGAGCCCGGCGGTCTGGAGGTGGTACATGCCGCGGACCAACCGGGCGAGGTAGGCGAGCTTGCCGGCCAGACCGTAGCTGTACGGCTCAAGCAACAGGACGTAGTCGCGCTCGGGATGGTGCGCGGTCATCGCCCGGTGGAGGTAGAGCAGGTTGCCGTCGAGGGTCGAAACACGGGCCGTGGCGAGGACGACCCGGTCGCGACGGACGGGCAGCCACATGACGACCAGCCGAACGAGACGAAGCAGGGCGCTCGCGAGCAGGTATTCGAGCCCGTTCATCCGCCCGTCTTAGGCCCGGGTCCGGACGACGATGTTCTGCCCGTCGAGGGTGATCTCCGTGTCGCTCATCAGCTGGGCGATGACGTCGGCGACCTGGCCCGGCTGCATGATCGAGGTCGGGTCCTCCTCGGGCGCCAGCTTGCGACGCAGTTCCGTGGCGGTCCGTCCCGGCGAGATGCTGTAGACCTTGATACCGCTGCCGGCCAGTTCGTCGGCGAGGGTCGCCGAGAGCGAGACCACGGCTGCCTTGGACGAGGCGTAGGCCAGCCAGCCGGGCCGCGAGGTGATCCCTGCCGTCGATGCGACGTTGAGGATCTTTGCCGGCCGGTCGTACATGTAGCGGACGGCCTCGCGGATGAGCAGGAGCATCGCAAAGACGTTGATGGTGTAGGTCTTGACGATGTTGTCGGCATCGGTGTCGAGCAGCGACTGAGGGTCGGCGTAGCCGGCGATGTTGAGCAGGACGTCGATGCTGCCGTAGCGCTCGTGGATCTGGCGGACGAGATCCGGGATGCCGTCGAGGTCCATCAGGTCGTACGGGATGAGCTCGACCTGCTTGCCGTCGCGATCCATCTCGGCAGCCGTCGCCTCGAGGCCGGTCGCATTCCGCGCGATGAGGACCAGCGCGCCGACATCAGGCTCGCGGCTCATCCGGATCGCCGCGGCTCGGCCGATGCCCTGGCTGGCACCCGTGATCACGCAGACCTTGCCCATCGTCAGCCGCCGCGCCCGATGGAGTCGGCGTAGATCGCCTCGGCGGTGACGATGTCCGTCGGCACGGTGATCTTGATGTTCCGTTCGGAGCCCGGGAGGATCCTGACGGGCGCCTCGGCATAGCGATGGAAGAGGCTGGCGTCCTCGGTGAAGGTCGCGCCATCGCGTCGTGCGGCATCGTGCGCCGTGGCCAGCGCCGCGCGGTCGAACTTCTGGGGCAGCTGGACGTTCACCAGCTCGTCGCGCTCGAGCAGGTCCTCGACGTAGTCGTGGCCCTTGAGGACGGTGAACGGGATCGGGATGCCGAACATCGCGTTCGGGTCCTCGGCCGCGATCAGCTCGCGGAATTCCGCGACGGTGACCAGTGGACGGACCGCCTCATGGATGATCACCGACTCGCTGTCCTCGAGCGCTGCGAGCCCGAGATAGACCGACTCCTGGCGCGACGCCCCGCCGATGATGCACGAGAAGCGCGCCTCGTCGAAGCCGTGGTTGTCGATGAGCCGGCGCGTCTCCTCGAGGTGCGCCTCCGGGCAGGTGATGATGACCCGATCGATCTCCGGGATGACCCTCGCCTTCTCGAGCACGTGGACGACGAGTGGCTTGCCACCGAGCAGGAGGAACTGCTTGGGGAACGGGCGCCCGATGCGCTTGCCGATCCCGCCGGCGAGCACGATCATCCCGATCTTCATGCGGACCTCCGGTGGGCCTGGGCCTCCTCCGATGAGCACGTCGCGACTCGGATGGGCGTCCGGCCCATAGCCTACGCGGTACGGCCGGACCCTTCGCACCGGATATCATCCGCGAGTGAAGGGCCCCATCCTGACCGTCCGCATCCTCGTCGTGCGGCTCGCGTTCGGGATCGCCCGCCACCTCCCGCTCCGATCGCGGATCGTCCTCGCGACCGCGCACTCGGCGAAGCTTGCCGGCAATCTCGACTCGATCCGCGACGACCTCGCGCGGCGCTACCCCACGATCCCGGTCGTCATCCTGGCCCACCGGCCGGCGACCGGTACCCGCAGCCGGATCGCCGCGCTGTGGCAGGCCCTGATCGCGGGCTACCACCTGGCCACCTCGCGGGTCTTCATCGTCGACGACTATTTCTTCCCGATCTATGTCATCCGGCCGCGCGACGGGACGACGATCATCCAGACCTGGCATGCGTGCGGCGCCTTCAAGAAGGTCGGCTACAGCTTGCTCGACAAGTCCTTCGGGGCGGACGAGGAGCTGACCCAGCGGGTCCGGATCCATTCGAACTATGACGTCTGCCTCGTGGCGTCGGAAGCCTCGGCGCCTCACTATGCGGAGGCGTTCGGCCAGCCGCTCGGGCGCTTCGAATGGCGCCTCGGCATCCCGCGCACGGACGTATTCTTCGGTGAGGATCGGCTCGCCCGGACGCGTGCCGCGATCCGCGAGCGCTACGGATTGACCGACGGCCGGCGGGTCATCCTCTACGCTCCCACCTTCCGCGGCGACACGATCACCTCCGCCCACGCGACCGACGACCTCGAGGTCGAGGTCCTGCGGGGTGCCCTTGGCGAGGACCACGTGCTGCTGGTCCGGCTCCACCCGTTCGTCCGCTCCCGAGCACCGATCGGGCCGGAGCTCGCCGACTTCGCGATCGACGTCTCCGACTACCCCGACATCAATGAGCTGATGCTCATCAGCGACGTCCTCGTGACCGACTACTCGAGTGCCATCTACGAGTTCTCGCTGCTCGACCGGCCGATGGTCTTCTTCGCCCCCGACTACGAGGCCTACGAGCGGGAGCGCGGCTTCTACTTCGAGTACCGCACTGGCGTCCCGGGGCCGATCTTCGAGACCACCGAGGCGCTCGCGGCCCATCTCCGCGCCGGCGTCTTCGATCTCGAGCGGGTCGATCGCTTCCGCCGCGAATCATTCGCGATCGCCGACGGTCGATCCACGGAACGGGTCACCGATGCGCTCATCGTGCCGAACCTGACACGAGCCGGAAGGTGCTCGTGAGGCGGCCGCCACGGTCCTTGGAAAGCTCGGTGTACCATACCGCGGCCCTCCATCCCCGGCGCATCTGCCGGCCATGCGACAGGACCTGACCCAGAACCATGACCTTTCGAGCCAAACCCGTCGTCAAGCGTACGAGCCGACCTTCGTGGGAAGCGCAGGACCGACGGAACTTCTACCTCAACGTGGGCTTCGGCCTCATCGTCCTCCTGGCGGTCGTCATCCTGGCCATCGCCGCGGGGCTGACGTTCTACAACGACCACCTCGCGTCGGTCGGATCCGTGGACGGCCAGACCCTCTCCAAGGACCAGCTCCGCGACCGTGTCACGGTCGACAGCTGGCGTCTCAATGAGTCCGACCGCCGGATCCGCACCGCGGTCGTGGCCGGCCGCCTGACCGAGGCGCAGGGCACGAGCCAGACGCAGAGCAACACCCAGCAGCGCCAGCAGATCGCCGCGGTCTCGCTCGAGCGGCTCATCGACACGACGCTCCAGGCGAAGTTGGCCACCCAGGAGGGCGTGACGGTCTCCCCCGCCGATATCGACGCCCAGCTCCTGGTCGAGGCGACCACGCCCGAGAGCCGCCATGCCTGGCTGATCGCGGTCGCGCCGGTGATCGACCTCGGCGCGATCGGGCCGACCGACGCCCAGAAGGCCACTGCCAAGGCGACGGCCGATCAGGCACTCAAGGACATCACGGGCGGCAAGGCCTTCACGGATGTCGCCAAGACCGTTTCCACCGACGCCGCCACCGCGGCGCAGGGCGGCGACATGGGCTGGATCGGGGCCGATGACGCGAGCGCCGACGAGGCCTTCGTCAAGGCCATCTTCGCGGCCCCGGTCAACACGCCGACCGCGGTCATCGAGGGCAGCGACGGCGTCTTCCGGATCGGCCAGGCGACCGAGATCGACGCCGCGAGCGTGGACACGGCGTACCAGGCCAAGATCCAGAACGACGGCGTCAAGCTCGACCTGTACCGTGCTGTCGTGGCCGGCGACGTCCTGCACAAGAAGCTGCAGGACAAGCTCGTCGCCGATGTCACCGGGCCCGGTCCGCAGCGGCGCGTCTCCGACATCTATGTCAGTGAGCCCGCCCCGAACCTCGGGCCGGACGCGGTCAAGGTCCGCCACATCCTGTACTCCCCGAAGGGCGACCCGTCGAATGCCTCGTCCGTGCCGGATACCGACCCGGCATGGGCCGCCGCGCAGGCCGAAGCCACCGCGACCTATGTCCGGCTCAAGAGTTCGCCGAACCTGTTCGATGCGATCGCCCGCAAGGAGAGCCAGGAGGTCCAGGCGCAGGGCCCGACCGGGAGCGGCGGCAAGCTGCCCTTCTTTGACAGCGCGAGCTCGGTGGACGCGGCGTTCAAGGCCGCGATCCTGGCGCCCGGTGTCAAGGACGGCGACATCCTGGCCCCGGTCAAGTCCGCGTTCGGCTGGCACGTGATCCAGATCATGTACCACGGGACCGAGGCCGCCCACATGGCGATCCTCAAGGGCGAGGCTGACAACGGTGCCGACTTCGCGGTCCTCGCCCGGGACAACTCCTTCGCCTCCAGCGCAGGGATCGGCGGCGATCTCGGCTGGATCGCCAAGGGGCAGCTCGACGACCGGCTCATCGCGGCGATCTTCGCGACGCCGATCGGCAAGGTGTCCGACCTCGTGACCATCGCGGGCGACGGGACCTACCTCTTCAAGGTCGTCGCCGAGGAGACCCGGACGCCCGAGGGCCGGCAGCTCGCGCAGTTGACCTCGACCGCGTTCTCGAAGTGGTACGACGCCAAGAAGTCGGCGGCGGCGATCACGCGCGACCCATCCATCACCACCCCAGCGACCACGACGACCAACTAGCGGGAGGCGCCGGTGCTCGACGCGCTCGTCGCGGAGGCGCGGCTCCGCTGGGGGCTCGATCCCGCGGACGGACTCCAGGTCATCGCCAGCGAGCGACTCGTGGCGACGCCGATCGAACCGTCACGTCCTGCGCTGATCGTCCCGCTGGCGACCCTCCGGGCCGGGTCGGGCCAGGCGCCCGTGCCGCTGGCGGGACGCGCTGGACCCGCCGGGCGCGATCCGTTGGCGGTGCTCCGGCGGCTCTACCCAGCCGACCATCCGGTCGGGATCTTCGGGGCGGACGATGGCGCCACGGTCGGGTCGCTCGATGGCCCGACCCTCGCGGCGCCGATCTATCTCGGCCCGGTCGCCCCGGAGCTCGCGGTGGCGGGTCCGTGGGCGATGCCATGGATCTCGGCCCGGCTGCGCCAGCCGGACGGCTGCCCGTGGGACCGCGAGCAGACCCACACGTCCCTGCGCAAGCACCTGCTCGAGGAGGCCTACGAGGTCTACGACGCGCTCGAGGCGGGCGCCACGCCCGAGCTGGCCGGCGAGCTCGGCGACCTGTGGCTCCAGATCGTCCTGCACGCCCAACTCGCCGCCGAGGCCGGCGTCTTCGACCTGGCAGACGTCCAGTCGGCGATCGCCTCGAAGATCGTCCGGCGCCACCCCCACGTCTTCGGCGATGCCGTCGCGCGGACCGCCTCCGATGTCAACCGCCAATGGGAACGGATCAAGGCCGATGAGCGCGCCGAGGCGGCCGAGGCCGAGGGCAGGCCCCATCGGTCGGACGGGTCCGATGGGCCCGCCGCGCCGGCTGCCGCCAGGAGTGCGCTCGACGGCATCAGCCCCTCGATGCCGGCGCTCGCGGCGAGCCAGGAGATGCAGGAACGGGCGGCCAACCTCGGCTACGATTGGCCATCCATCGATGGCGTGCTCGACAAGGTCGCCGAAGAGGGCGACGAGCTGCGCCGGGCCGCGTCCGACGCCGAGCGCAGCGAGGAATTCGGCGACCTCCTGTTCGTGCTCGTCAACGTCGCGCGCCGTCGCGGCATCGAAGCCGAGGCCGCCGTCCGCGCCGCCAACGCGAAATTCCGTCGCCGCTTTGCCAGCGTGGAGCGCGGCGCGGCCGCCCAGGGAGTCGCCCTGCGCGATCTCGACTTCGCCGCGCTCGACGCGCTATGGGACGCCGCCAAGGCTGAGGAGAGGACGACATGACCATCGGCAACCCGCCCCCGAGCGTCCGTGCCGACGGGCGCGGGCCGAACGATCTCCGACCCGTGACCTTCACGCTCGGCGTCCAGAAATGGGCCGAGGGCTCGTGCCGGATCAAGGTCGGCGACACCGAGGTCCTGTGCGCCGCCACGATCGCCGATCGCGTTCCGCCGCATCTCCGCGGGAAGGGGACCGGCTGGGTGACCGCGGAATACTCGATGCTGCCTCGCGCGACCGCCGAGCGGACCGACCGCGAATCGGTCAAGGGCCGCATCGGCGGCCGGACGCACGAGATCCAGCGCATCATCGGGCGCTCGTTGCGTGGCGTGGTGGACTTGCACCGGCTGGGCGAGCGGACGATCACGGTCGACTGCGATGTCCTCCAGGCCGACGGCGGGACGCGGACCGCCTCGATCACGGGCGGGTACGTGGCGCTCGCCGCGGCTCTCATCACCTACGGCATGGAGCGGCACCTGACGGCCAAGGTCGCGGCGGTCTCGGTCGGGATCGTCGACCGCGTGCCACTGCTGGACCTCGACTACTCCGAGGATTCGCGCGCTGACGTCGACTTCAACGTGGTCGGCACGGACGCTGGTGCCTATGTCGAGCTGCAGGGCACGGCCGAAGGGCTGCCATTCGACCGCGCCGCTGCCAACGCCCTGCTCGACCTGGCCGACAGCGGCCTGGCCCGGCTGTTCGAGGCCCAGGCCGCCGTACTGGCGACCGTCCGGCGGTGACCGACCGGCGCCTCCTCGTCGCCACGCGTTCGATCCACAAGCTGCGCGAGCTCCGCGAGCTCCTGGCGCTCGACCACACCGAGCTCGTCTCGCTCGACGACCTCGGCATCGACGGCGACCCGATCGAGGACGGTGAGACGTTCGAGACCAATGCCGCCATTAAGGCGCGGTTTGGTGTTCGCGCGAGCGGCGTGCCGACCCTCGCCGATGATTCGGGGCTCGAGGTCGATGCGCTCGGCGGGCATCCCGGCGTCCGGACGCGGCGCTACGCGGGTGAGGTTGCCACGGACGAGGCGAACAACCAGAAGCTGCTGGCGGCGTTGGGCGGGTTGCCTCCCGAGCGGCGTGGCGCACGCTACGTGTGCGTGCTCGCGCTGGCACTCCCCGATATCGCGGGTCCGCGCGGCGGCGTTCCGATCGTCACTGCGCGCGGGACGTGTCGCGGCCGGATCGCCACCGAACCTCGCGGGCAGGGCGGGTTCGGTTACGACCCGATCTTCGAGCCGAGCAGCGAACCGCCCGGCGGCCGCACGCTCGGGCTGTGGACCTCGGCCGAGAAGAACGCGATCTCGCACCGCGCCCGGGCTGCCCGGCAGATGGCACCCCGGCTCGCCGCTCTCGGGTTCTAAGGCAGCGCGCCCGGCCGCAAGCTCCTCGGGCTCGGCGCCCGTCGGTCGTTACGAGGCGGGCGTCGCGCTCGCTTTCGGCGCCTTTGTCGGCCGGGGTGTCGGCGTCGGTTTCGGGGTCGGCCACGGCTTGGGTGGCGTCCCGGGCGCGGAGAATAGCGCCGCGGCGACGGCCCGGATCCGGACCAGGTCCGGCTCTTCGGAGTCGCCGAATGGCGTGGACTTGTAGTGAATCAGCGGGGATTGGATGACCGCTGTCGTGATCGCGTTCCGCCCGACCTCATCCATGATCGCGGCGAGCATCGGCAGCTGGTCGACCGGCACATCTGAGCGGACCGTCTGCCCGACCGCGTCAAGCAGGTCGGGCAGCTTGAACAGGAGGCTGCCGCCCTGGGTCACTTTGGCCCGCAGGGCGATCAGGATCTGCTGCTGCCGAGCCTGCCGCGTGAAGTCGCTCTCGGTCAGGGCCTTTCTCGAGCGGGCGTAGGCGAGGGCGTTGATCCCGTCGAGGTGATGCGGGCCTGCGGTGATGGAGTAGCCCGTGCCATAGCCGCTCTTCTTGAAGCCATAGGCGTCGTACGTCGGATCGACGAATCCCCGGGCGACATTGACGTCCACGCCGCCGACGGCATCGATCATCTTGATGAAGCCGACGAAATCGATGCGGGCGTAGTAATGGATCTGGATCCCAAGGAGAGCTCCGAGCGCATCTTCGAGAGCCCGGATCCCGCCATTCGGGAAGTCCTTGGGGTGTCGATCGGCGTATGACATCAACGAATTCAGCTTCGGTGCATACGTATTGCCATTGCCCAGCGGTGTATCGACCATGTCGCGAGGCACCGAGAGCATCGACACCGAATGGCCTACTGGGTCGAGTGACGCGACCATCATGGTGTCGGTCAGGTCCTCTGTCCGGTTCTGCAGTGCATCGACGCCGATGAGCAGGACATTGACCCGTTGGTCGAGGCCGGGCTTCGGTCCGGGTGGGACTTGCCCGGCACCGAGACCCGATCCCGAGAAGACGCGACCGAACGTGTCGCCGAGGAGCGTTCCGTAGCGATAGACGGCGATGTGCGGGACGACGACGAGGATCGCGATGACGGCGATCCCGATGATCCCGAGCCGCCCGGTCGGCCCGGTCCGTGATGTGTCGAGGAACGCCTGTCCGACCGCCACCAGCCGCCAGACGAGGACCAGGAGGTTGAGCATCAGCATCGTCGCGAGGACCTGCGGCGCGGCAACCCAGGCGGCGAGCCGGGCGGGGGACTGCGTCTGGATGAGGACGACGCCGAGCA
>DAIOXD010000067.1:0-8785 GCA_036758145.1 Candidatus Limnocylindrales bacterium | reverse complement strand
CGATGGCCGCTGCTACCCTTGCGCGGCTCCGGCTCCGCCGGTGGCACCGTCAAGGAGGCGAACGGCGTGGACGTGGGGGCAACGCTCAACGGGATCAAGCCCGTCGATTTCGTCATCGTGCTCTATTTCATGGGATTCTTCGTGCTCGGCTTCGCCCAGGGGACGATCCGGCGGTTGCTCGGGATCGGCTCGATCCTGTTTTCGTTCCTGTTCGCGGCCAACCTCGCCGAGCCGCTCGGGAACTTCCTCGGGACGAACTGGACGCAGTTCCCGAGGGAGTACAGCTACATGATCGGCTTCGCGACGATCTTCATCGCGTCGAGCGTCGCCTTCGCCCTGGTGGTCCAGGGCTTCTACAAGCCCCAGCCGCTCTTCCAGCGGGCCCGTTTCGCCGACGAGATCATCGGTGGCCTGCTGGGCCTGGTCCAGGCCGCGCTCGTCCTCGGCGCCGTGCTGATCATCCTCGACACCTTCTTCCGGATCCCGGGCATCCCGGTCAACTCGAACGAGCTGCCGTTCCTGCGCGACCTGTGGGGCGCGCTCGACGGCTCCAAGTTCGCCGAGGTCTTCCGCGGGACCTTGATCCCGGGCTTCTTCCTCCTGGTCGGCCTGTTCATCCCGGACAAGATCGAACAGTCGTACCCGCGCGCCTGAGCGCGATCGACCGGGGCCTCCTCGCGGGCCCGACGCTCGAAGCGGCGCGCGCGCTCATCGGGGCGCGGCTCGTCCGCGATGACGAGACCGGCCGCCGCATGGGGCGGATCGTCGAGCTCGAGGCCTACATCGGTCGCGATGACCGAGCATCGCATGCCCGCTTCGGCGAGACGGCCCGCAACCGGGTCATGTTCGGACCCCCGGGTCATGCCTACGTGTACCTTGTCTACGGGATGTACGACTGCCTCAACATCGTCACCGAACCCGACGGCGCGCCGGCGGCGCTGCTCGTCCGCGCCGTTGAGCCGATCGAGGGGATCGAGGCGATGCGCATCGACCGCGTCGTCCGGTCCGCGGCCCGCCGCCGGAGCCTGACGGGGGAGCGCGCCGCAGCCGAGGCGCTCCGGATCGAGCGCCTGCCGAGTGTCCGGCTGGCCAGCGGCCCCGGGCTCGTGGCGGCCGCGTTCGGTCTGGACACCGCCTGGACCGGCGTGGACCTGTGCGATCCCTCGTCGCCCCTCCGGCTCGAACCCGCGCCGGCCGCTGAGCCGCCGCCCGCCATCGCGACGACGGCGCGGATCGGCATCGACTACGCGGGCGAGCCGTGGACAGGCCGACCGTGGCGGATCGTGGCGCGCGCGAATCCCTCGGTCTCCGGCCCCGCCGCCACCCGCTGAGCGGCCGGAACGACCATGGACGAACGCTCGCTCAGCCTGCTCGAATTCCCCGCCATCCGGGCGCGCCTCGCGGCAGCGACCTCGTTCCCGCCCGGTCGTCGCCTGGCCGAGGCCCTGGAACCATCGAGCGATCCGGTGGTCGTGACGCGCGGCCTCGACGAGACCGACCAGGCTCGCGACTTCCGCGAGGAGCGACCCGGAGCGGGGATCGGCGCGGCCCGCGACATCGGTCCGGCCATCGACCGGGCCGTCCGTGGGGGGCGCCTCGACCCCGCCCAGTTCCTCGAGATCGCGGAGACGCTCGACGCGACGGCCCGCCTCGCGACGGTCCTCGCCGATGAGCGCCGCCCGCTCCTGCGTGACCTCGGTCGCGAGCTCCATGCGCTGCCTGCGCTGCGCTCGACCCTCGCGCGGAGCTTCGACCCCGTCGGGGAGTTGCTCGATACCGCGTCGCCTCGCCTCGGTGGCTTGCGATCGGCCGTCCGGGTCGCCTATGACCGGCTCCGGCGGCGACTCGACGCGCTGGTCGGGTCGGAGCTCGGGAACGCGCTCCAGGAGCCGATCATCACGCTCCGCAACGGGCGCTATGTGGTCCCGGTGAAGTCCGAGGCACGCAGCAGGGTCAAGGGTATCGTCCACGACGCCTCGGGAAGCGGGCAGACGCTCTTCATCGAACCGCTCGTCGCAGTCGAGCTGGGCAACGCCTGGCGCGAAGCCCAGGTGGCCGAGGCCGAGGAGGTGGCACGCATCCTCGACGAGCTCTCGGCGTTCGTGGCGGCCAACGCGGACCCCCTGCGCGAGACGCTCGACGCGCTCGCGCGGTTCGACCTGTGGGCGGCCAAGGCGTCGCTCGCGGCGGAGATGCGGGCGACCCGTGCCGAGACTGGCGACCGACCGGAGGCGGTCCTCCTCTCGGCCCGCCACCCGGGCCTGACGGGGCGCATCGTCCCGATCGACATCCGGCTGGGCGACGGCTATACGGCGCTCGTCGTGACCGGCCCGAACACGGGTGGCAAGACGGTGACGCTGCGGACGCTCGGTCTGCTGAGCCTGATGCACCAGGCCGGGTTGCACATCCCGGCCGAGGCCGGCAGCCGATTGCCCATCTGGCGCGATGTCTTCGCCGACATCGGCGACGAGCAGTCGATCGCCCAGTCACTCTCGACATTCTCGGGTCACCTGCGCTCGATCATCCGGATCGTCGAGGCGGCCGGGCCGGCGACGCTCGTGCTGCTCGACGAGCTGGGCGCCGGGACAGACCCGACCGAGGGCTCGGCGCTCGCCCAGGCCCTCCTTGACCATTTCATCCGGGCCGGCGCGCTGGTGGCCGCCACGACCCATTACGCCGAGCTCAAGGCCTACGCGCACACGACGGCCGGGGCGCGCAACGCCGCGGTCGAATTCGACCTCGAGACGCTCTCGCCCACCTACCGTTTGACCATCGGCCTGCCGGGTGGCAGCCAGGCCTTCGCGATCGCCGAGCGGCTCGGCCTTCCCGAAGAGATCGTCGACGACGCTCGTTCGCGCCTGTCGGAATCGCAACGGTCGTTCGAGGCGACGCTGGCCTCGATCAAGGCGACCGAGGGCGAGACGAGCGAGGCGCTCGACCGCGCCCGGTCCGCCGAGCTCCGTGCGATCGAAGCGCTTCGCGCGGCGCAGGAGGAGCGACGCCGGGCCCGCCGGGAACGCGACGAGGCCGTGAGCGCCGCCCGCGCCGAGGCGGACCGGATCGTGGACGACCTCCGGACCGAAGTGCGGACGACCCGCGAGGGACTCGAACGCGAGACCGTCACGGCTGCCGCCTTGGACGACGCGGTGGCGCGCGCCGAGCGTGAGCTCGAACGCCTCCCGGCGGGGGAGCCGGTCCCGATCCCCGAGGTCGTCGAGACGCGTCAGTGGCGGCTCGGCGAGCGGGCGCGCAGCGTGACGGGCGGCTGGGAGGGTCGGATCGCGGCGTTGGAGCGCGGCGGCAAGCGTGCGACACTCGAAGCGGGCGGGATGCGGGTCACCGTCGACACGGACGATCTCGTCCCCTCGCTGCCAGACGCCGGGTCGGACCGCGGTTCGAACGGCTCAGGCTCGGGTTCGGATCCTTCGTCGAATGCCGCCGAGCTCCGGCTCGATCGTGCGCGCTCCGTGGCCTCGTCACTCGACCTGCGCGGCGCGAGGGTGGACGAGGCGCTCGAGGCGCTCAACCGCTACCTCGACGATGCCGGGCTGGCCGGACTCGACAAGGTGCTGATCATCCACGGGATGGGGACCGGGGCCGTCCGTGACGCCGTTCGCTCGGCGGCAGGGAGCCACCCACTCGTCAAGTCGCTGCGGCCCGGCCAGCGCGGCGAGGGCGGCGACGGGGCGACGATCGTCGAGTTCTAGCCCCGGGTCAGTGAGGTGGCGGCGTCGGCTTCGGGTGGCGGAAGATCCCGCCCGTGGGTGTCGGCGTGGGCGATGGCGCCGGGACACAGGTCGGGGCCGGCAGCGCCGGATCCGGCGTCGGCGCGAACGGATCGCAGAAGGTCGGCGGCGTGTAGAGCGGACAGAGCTGGGTCGGTGCGAACGGGGCGCCCCAGGTTCGGCCGAACGGAGCGAACGACGAGGTATAGAAGTACGACGTCCGCGTGCCCTTCGGTCCGCCCCGGACGCCGGGGCCCTTGGCGGCGCGCGCGCCCCAGGCGGCATTGGCCTTCTGCCAGGCCGGGAAGTTCGACTCGACCTCGGACAGATCGAAGAAGCCACGGGTGACCTTCGGTCCGGCGCAGCCGTCCTGCCACAGCAGACCGGTCGCCGAATCGATGGCTCGGCCCACCCGGACGGTCTCCTTCTGCGTCGGGACGGTCCCCGGCAGGAAGAGTTCCTTGATGGTCTTGTGGGTGTATGGACCGGGCTTCAGGCCGGTGTAGGCATCGACGGTCGCGGTCACGACACTGGATGGCGGCTTGAACTGGGCGATCTTCTCGCCCTTGCTGACCTCGGTCAGGATCGCCGACCAGAGGGGCGCCGAGGTGTCGAGCGAGAGCTTGCCGTCGTTGGGGCTGTTGTCGCTGTTGCCCATCCAGACCCCGACCGCCAGCGCCGGGGCCGTCGTGTCGGCCGGCGGGGCGAGGTAACCATAGGCGGCGACGTCCCTGTTGTCGCTCGTCGTACCGGTCTTGTAGGCCGCCGGGCGTCGGGTCTTGCCGTCGAAGATCGCCCATTTACCCCAGAACGGGTTGACCTTGACCTGGGTATTGCCGGCGAGGATGTCGGTCATGATATAGGCGGCCCCGGCGCTGGTGACGCGAGTTCCCTTCGGGGCGTTGGTCGTGGTCGGCCAATAGGTGCTGCCGTTCGCGTTCAGGATCGTGCCGATGAACTGGCGCGGCATGCGCACCCCCGCATTGGCGATGGACCCGAACGCGCCGAGCAGGTCGATCGGATGGACCTCGAGCGTCCCGATCCCCTCCGACAGGACCGGTACTACGCCGGTCGGATAGCTCAGGCCGAAATCCTTGCTCCGCTCAAAGACATGGTCGAGGCCGCTCATGATCGTCGCCTTGATGGCCGGGACGTTGAGCGAGAACTGGATCGCCTCGCGGACTCGGACCGGACCGCGTTCGAGCTTGTCCGCCTGGGTCGGGATGAATCCACCGCCGAAGTTGGTCGCGACGTCCATCAGCATCGTCGAGGCGGTGAGGGTCTTGTCGTCGATGCCGATCACGTAGTCGACCGGCTTGATGGCCGAACCGGGCTGCCGCCAGCCGTCGGCCAGGACATCGAACTGGGGCTGGAACTTCTTGTTGCCCTTCGAGGTGTAGCTCGCCGAGCCGACGTAGGCGAGGATCTGCCCGGTGCGGTAGTCCTCGACGGCGGCGGCCGCGTTGTTGATGTTGTGGCCCCGCAGGCCGAGGATCCAGGACCGGGCGGACTTCGGGATCTTGCGGCTGGCCAGGATCGCCGACGGGTCCTTCGAGTTGGGCGCTCGGGCCGCGACGTAGACCCACTTCTCGGCGGTCTTCTGCATCGTGTAGTCGAGCGTGGTGATGACCTTGTAGCCGCCGGTGTCGACCTTGGGGCAGTCGCTCGGGCTGTCCGGGCAGAACATCGCGCCGAGCTCGCGACGGACCTGCCAGACGAACTGCGGCGCCTTCCAGGCCGCCGACACCTGCTGGACGAGGACGACCGGTTCGGACTTGGCCGCCTCATACTCGGCCTGGGTGTGCTTGTTGCCGGTCAGCGGGCTGCGCGTCTCCATGAGGTCGAGCACCTTGTTCCGGCGCTGGACGATCTCGGAGTCTTGCGGGACGACCAGCTGGAAGGTGGTGCACTCCTGGCCTTCTGCGACGTTCTTGTCGAGGCAGATCTCGTTGGCGTTCCGGATCAGGTCATACGCGGTCGGTGACTGGGGGATGGCGGCGAGGATGGCGTCCTGGGCCAGGGTCAACTGATCGAGCGACTTGCCGAAGTAGCCTCTGGCCGCCGCCTTCACGCCATAACTCTGGTTGCCATAGAAGTTCTGGTTCAGGTACGCGGTGATGATCTCCTGCTTGCCCGCCTCGCCCGGATAGGCCTGCGTGAGGCGGATCGACTGGATGATCTCGCGGACCTTGCGCTCATAGAGCGAGCCGTCGAAGGCCGACGTCGGGAGGAGTCGCGCCCGGACCAGCTGTTGGGTGATCGTCGAGGCGCCGCGCGGCCGACCCGAGACGGTATCGAGACCGGCCGACACGATGCCGAGCGGGTCGAACCCCGGGTTGATCCAGAAATCCTTGTCCTCGATCGAGGTGGTCGCGTCGATGACCTCGCCCGGCAGCTGGTCGAAGGTGACGAGCTCGCGCTTGAGGTCACCCAGGCGCGCCAGTTCGATCTTGCCGGTCCGGTCGTAGATGACCGTCTGCTGTTCGAACGGGATGTTGGTGAGGGCCGCGACCGGATCGGGCAGGCCCGCCGAGTAGTAGTTGTAGGCGCCCACGCCGAACACGACACCGCCGGCCGCGACGAGGCCGCCGGTCAGGAGGATCACCATGAGGACGACGAGGACGATCCGACCGATGGTGGATCCGCCGCGTCCTCGCGGGCGACGCTGGAGCGCTCGACGGTGGCGCTGGCGCCGCGCGAGAGTGGTCTGCATCAGTGGCCGCACGATAGCATAGGAGGCGTGAACGAACGGATGGCCGCCTCCCGAAAGGTCGAGACGGCTCGATGCCCGACCCTGTGACGAGCGCGCCGGAGACGGGTCTGGGCGGACTCCTCCCCGAGCTCGAATGGCGCGGCATCCTGCACGAGACGACGCCCGGCCTGCCGGCGCGCCTCGCGACCGGACGCCCGATCTCGGGCTATATCGGCTTCGACCCTACGGCGGACTCGCTGCACGTCGGCCACCTCGTGCCGATCTTCGGTCTGCTCCGGCTCCAGCGGTTCGGGGGCCGGCCGGTCGCGCTGGTCGGTGGCGGGACCGGGATGATCGGCGATCCCTCGGGTCGATCCGCGGAACGGAACCTGCTCGACCCGGAGACGCTCGAGCGGAATGTCGGCGCGATCCGGGGCCAGCTCGAGCGGTTCGTCGACTTCTCGCCCGGCGGCAATGGCGCGCTCCTCGTCAACAACCTCGACTGGCTGGGCGGGCTGTCACTGATCGAGTTCCTGCGCGACACCGGCAAGCACTTCACGGTGCCGTACATGTTGGCCAAGGATTCGGTCCAGGTGCGCCTCGAACGTGGCCTCTCGTTCACGGAATTCAGCTACATGCTCCTCCAGGCGTATGACTTCGGGCACATGTATCGCACGATGGATGTCGAGCTCCAGATGGGTGGCGCCGACCAGTGGGGCAACATCACGGCCGGTCTCGAGCTCATCCGCCGAACCAGCGGGGCAGTGGAGGACGCCGAGCCCGCCCATGGCCTGGCCTACAAGCTGCTGCTCTCGACGTCGGGCTCCAAGTTCGGCAAGAGCGAGACGGGGGACTCGGTCTGGCTGGATCCGGCCCGCACCTCGCCGTACGCCTTCTACCAGTACTGGCTCAACATCGACGACCGCGACGTCGCGACGTATCTGCGCTGGTTCACCGAGTTCCCCCGCGAGCAGATCGAGGCGCTGGAGACGGCGGCACCCGAGGCTCGGGCGGCCCAGCGCGCGCTTGCCCGCGACATCACCGCCCGGACGCATGGAGAGTCGGCGGCGGTCCGGGCGATCGCCGACTCCGAGGCGATGTTCTCGGACGACGCGATCCACGATGCCGGGGCGTTACGGTCGCTGTTCGAGTCGACCGGCGGGTTCACCTTCGACCCCAAGCTCCTGGAGGCCGGGGCTGCGGTCCTCCTGGCGGACGCCGGCCTCTTCGCCTCGAAGGGCGAGGCGCGCCGGATGATCGCCGGCGGTGGCGTGACGATCAACGGCGAACGGGTCGCCGACCCGGCCTTCGTCCCGGCGCCGACCGCCGGGGAGTGGCTGGATGTGCGCATCGGCAAGCGCCGACGCGAGATCGGGCGCCGGAGAGCGTAAGCCGCCACACAGGTCCTGGTCGGTCCGCGAACTCAGCGACGGCGGCGGGCCTCGAGCGCCCCGATGACCGCGGCGGGCGCCACGCCGCGCTCCGCGAGCAGGACGAGCGCGTGGTAGAGCAGGTCCGCGGTCTCGGCGGCCAGGGCCTCGCCGGTTGCGGCCCGGTCCGCGCCGGACGCGCCCGCCGCGGCGTCGTCCTTCGCGGCGAGGAGGACTTCGGTCGCCTCTTCGGTGACCTTGCGGGCCACCGCGCCGACGCCGCCGGCGAGAAGGCCGGCCGTGTAGGAGCCCTCGGGTCGGGTCGCAGCGCGCTCGGCGATGGTCGACCAGAGCGTTTCGAGCCACGCGAACCCCTGCGTCGTCCGTTCGGCCGGCGCATCGGCGGGGTCGAAGCAGCTCCGGGTCTCGCGGTGGCAGGTCGGGCCCACGGGATCGACGGTGAGCAGCAACGCGTCGCCGTCGCAGTCGGCGGCGAGATCGACGAGGCGCAGGACGTTGCCGCTCGATTCGCCCTTGCGCCACAGACGGTCGCGCGAGCGAGAATGGAAATGGACCTCCCCGGTCGCCACGGTCGCGGCGAGGGCCTCGGCGTCCATGTAGGCGACCATCAGGACGCGGCCGTCGTGGACGTCCTGGACGACCGCCGGGAGCAGGCCATCCGCGCCGAACGTCACTTCAGGCGCCGCCTGGTTCATGCGACCGTCTCCGGGACGAGTCGGACCGGCAGCCCGGCCGCCGCCATCGCCGCCTTGACGTCCGCGATCGGGTGGATCCGGCGGTGGAAGATCGAGGCGGCGAGCACGGCATCCGCGCCGCCATCGCGGACCGCGGCCACGAAGTCGGCCGGGCCGGCGGCGCCGCCGGACGCGATGACCGGCACGTGCACGCTCGAGGTGATGGCCCGGAGGAGGGCGGTGTCGAACCCCGCGTGGGTCCCGTCGCGGTCGATGGAGGTGACGAGGAGCTCGCCGGCGCCG
>DAIOXD010000066.1:0-8802 GCA_036758145.1 Candidatus Limnocylindrales bacterium | reverse complement strand
GTGCGCACGGTGGGTGCGATGGACGAGATGGCCATGATCGTCAGGATCGAGTGCATGTCGGCCTCGTCCGACCCGTCGACCGGGAAGATGAGTGCCGCCGACGCGTCCATGATGCCCGCCCGTTCGAGGTCGCCGGCATCGGTGGCATCGCCGCGGACGAAGTAGACGCCGGAACCGGCCGGGTTCTTCTCGAGATCGGCGAGGACGACGATCTTCTGCTTGTAATCGTCGCCGCGGAGCTCGTCGATGAGGTCGCGGGCCGTGCTGTTCCAGCCGCACACGACGATGTGGTCACGGTGGCCGGAAACGCCCAAACCCTGGCCCTCCTTGAGCAGGAAATCGATGACCATCGCGACGAGCGCGCCGGTGATCATCCCGAGCATGGCGACGCCGAACAGGATAAGCAACCACCCGACGACCCGTCCGCCCGGCGAGGTCACGAAGTCCGCGTTGCCCTGTCCGAGGACGGTCGCGACTCCCCAGTTGAACGAGTCGAAGAGATTCTCCGCGGTCGGCTGCTTCTCGAGCAGGGTGATGAGGACGGCGGCGATGGCGACGACCGCGAGGATCCCCTCGCCCAGTGACAGGAAGAAGCGCCGGTCGAGCTGGCCGCCGACCCGTCGGATGTGCCACGCCACGCGCCGGATGATCGGGCTGGTCAGGATCGGGAGGGCGAGCTTCGGCATCTCAGCCCGATCGTGCCACATCAGCGGCGGCCGATGCCAGGTGCGACAGGCGGGTGCGGGTGGGGCGAGATATGCGGCGTTGTCCAGGCGTAGGGGCAGGCGCGGATGCGGATCCGAGTGCGGCGCCGTATCTTCGCCGGATATCACCGGGATTCGTCGTCTGCGAGCGGCGGGCCGACCCGAGGCCGTGTGGCGGTCGGATCGCGCCGGGTTCACGCTGGGGATCAACCGTGGTGGGTCCCGTCGTGCCGTTTCCAAGCCTTCGGCTTCGTCGAACACGAGCACGGTTGATATCTGGCAGAACTTGGCCCGGACCGGCACATGACATCAGGACGCGCCAGGCCCAGCTTCTGGCACCGTCACATCCACGAGGTCGGCCGCAAGGGCGCGCACGAGGTCTGCCGGTGCCAGATGGAGATTGACGCCGTGCGCACCACCCCCGATGGCGACGCTTGGCTGGTCGGCCGCCGAGGCGTCGACGATCACCGGCCAGGATCGGGTCGCCCCGAACGGTGTGATCGCGCCCCGCTCGTAGCCGGTCACGTCACGGGCCTCATCCGCATCCGGGAGGGAGAGACGCTTGACGCCGAGATGCGCCCGGACCTTGGGCCAGTCGAACCGCCGACCGCCCGGGACGAGCACGAAGACGTAGTCGTCCTCGCCGCGTCGGACCACGATCGTCCGCAGGAGCGCCGCGAGCGGGATGCCCTGGAGCGTCGCACTCTCCTCGGCGCTCTTGGCACGCTCCGTGCGCACGATGCGGAACGCGATGCCGGCACGCTCGACGGCGTCGATCGCGGGCGTCGGCTCGCTCACGCGACCGGGTCGACCAGCTCGATCCGGATGCGCTTGTTGATCCGGCCCTTCGACTCGTAGCCGGTGACGTGGATCTGGCCGACCTCGCGCGTGTTGGCGACGTGGGTCCCGCCGTCCGCCTGGAGGTCGAGCCCGACGATCTCGATGGTGCGGATCTCCTCGATCCCCTCGGGCAGCAGGTTGATCTTGGTCCGGATCAGATCCGGGATGGCGAACGCCTCCGCGCGCGGCAGGACGTTGACGCGGACGTCGTGTTCGGCCGCGAGCTCCGTGTTGACCGTGGCTTCGATGGCGTCGACCAGATCGCCCGACATCCGCTCGAATTCGAAGTCCATCCGGCCGGACCCGGGTTCCATGTTGCCGCCGGTCACGAGCGCGCCGTAGTCGCGCCACACGACCCCGCACAGGGCGTGGAGCGCGGTGTGGGTACGCATGAGGGCGAGACGTCGGGCCCAGTCGAGATCGACTCGAACGACCTCGCCCGGGGTGGGTGGATCGCCGTCGCCCGGCTCGAGTTCGTGGACGACCTCGCCTCCGGACTTTCGCGTGCCGCGGACGGTCCAGGAGCGGCCGTCCGAGGTCCGCAGGATCAGACCGCGGTCCGACGGCTGGCCGCCGCCGCCCGGATAGAAGACCGTCCGATCCAGCACGAGCGTGAGGAGGTCGCCCGACTCGACCGCGATGACGCGGGCCTCGATGGAGCGGGCATAGGCATCCGTGTAGGCGAGCTGCTCGCCGGTCGGGCTCACCGCGGCGCCGCCAGGGTCACGCCGGGCCTACCGATTCACTGGACGTTGAGGGTCCCGATCATCGTGGGGTGGACCGTGCACACGAACGCGTACGTGCCCGCCTGGAGCGCCGGGACGTCGTAGACCTTGGTCGAAACGCCGGGGAAGACTTCGCCCTTGAACACCTCGGTCCCGGTCGCGCTGCCCTGGTGGATCGAGACGTTGTGCGGGGTGCCCGGATCCTTGTTCATGAACGAGATCTGGAACGGCTTGCCAGCCGGCGCGGTCGCATCGGTCTGCTCGTACTTGACGCCGAGCGCGCTGATCATCACGAGGTTCGGGTTCGCCGAGGCCTCGGCACTCGCGCCCGCCGAGGCGGCACCACTCGGCGGTGGCGTGAGTGACGGTGCGGGCGCGTAGGTCCAGCCGGCGCTCGCGGTCGTGCACGCCGAGAGGATGATGAGGCACGCGACGGCGGGGAGCATGAGGCGCGGAAGACGCATGGAGGCTGGGCCTTTCGTGGTCGCGGGCCGCGTTCGGATGGTGCGGATGGAATCTACCGCGCGAAACGGACCCGTGTCGTGAGGTCGGTGCGGGCGGGTCCAGTGCGGAAACGGGCGGGGTCCTGGTACCTGAGGACTATCGGTCGATAGGACCATCGGCCCGGTTGTCGTGCCGGGAACCCTCCCCTAGGCTCACGGTCCATCTCGAGTCGGGGTGGGATCCCATCACCGAAGCCGGAGCCCAGACCGCCATGACCAAGCAACTCGTTCATCGCACCTGGCGCCTCGCCGCCACCGTCGGCCCCCTGGTTGCCATCGCCCTGTCACTGGCCGCCGGCCTCAAGTGGCGCTGAACTGACCAACTCATGACTCGCCACCTCGCCGGTGCCCCGGCGAGGTGAATCGCGATCCGACCGAGACCCGGAGACCTCCCTCCGGGTCTCTCGGTGTCCGGGCCTTAGCGGTGCTCGGTGAGGCCCAACCGGATCGCGACCGCGGCGGCCTCGACCCGGCCCGAGACTTCCAGCTTCGACAGGATGTTCCCGACGTGGACGCCGACGGTCTTCTGGCTGATGAACAGCCGCTCCCCGATCTCCCGGTTCGTCCGGCCCTGGGCGACCAGCATGAGGACCTCACGTTCGCGGCCACTGAGCCCGAACGTGTTCGGCCGCCGGGCCGCGCTGGGTGGGTCGCCGGCGATGGCCCTGACGAGGTCCGAGCGCCCGTTCGAATGATCGGTCGCGATCGGCGCGTGGCCGTCGATCGGTCGGTCCGTCGCGGGAGCGGCCTGACTCAGCCCGTCAAGGAGCGCGCTCACCTCCACCGGCAGGACGATCCGGGCCCTCCCGGCCAGCTCGCGCAACTCCCGCAGGAGCGGCTTCGCGCCCAGCTGCAGCCCGATCTCGACCGCGCCGAGGAGCGGCGCATGGGCATCTGCCCGACCCGAGCGCCCGGCACCCGACCCGAGCATCGCCTCGGCGTGGCGCCAGCGCGCGAGCCCGACGTCGTAGGGTGCCTCCAGCGCTGACCACTCCTGCGCGACGCGCTTCCAGACGGCAGGGTCATCGTCGCCCTCGAGGCGGCGCTGGAATCCTCGGGCGGTCGCGAGCGACGCCTCCGCCACACGTCGCGACCCGGCCGTGGTCGGGGCACCAGCCGCGCGAACGAGTCTGGCCGCGGCGTCGATGACGGCCGTGGTCCGCTGCCGGGCCGCGGCCAGCGGCGCGAGCTGGCGGTTCCGGCGCGCCTCTTCAGCGACGGCCGCGTCGACCTGGGCCACCATCGACGCCATCCGCGCGACGAGCAGCCATTCCTCGGTCGCCCGAACGCTGGCCCAGCCCCGGTCGACCGACCGGCTCGCGTCAGCGGTGTCACCGCGCCAGAGAGCGAACGACGCGGCGGCCAGGTAGTAGGGGCCGGCCAGCTGCGGTTCGCGGACGGCATCGAATTCGAGGATCGTCTGGCCGAGCAGGCGCGCCGCCTCCTCGCCGGCATCGGTCTCGATCTCGACGATCGCGAGCTGGAGGACGGCCGCCTGGTAGACCACGCCGACCGGCAGCCAGCGCATCGCGCGCTCGCTGAGGGCCCGCGCCTCCGGCCAACGCCCGAGCAGGAAGAGCGTGTCGGCGACATTGCCCGCCAGGAAGTTGCCGTAGACGGCCTCGAGTCCGGCGCGTTTCGCGTCCTCGATCCCCTCGTACGCCACCTCGACCGCCTCGGTCCGCCTGCTGACGAGGTCGAGGACCGTCGTCAGGTTGGCCCGGATCCGGAAGAGGGCGTCGGGGTCATCGAGTTCGCGGGCCGCCCGTTCGGCCTCGCGCAGGAGCTCGATGGAAGCCGTCGGATCGCTCCCCCAGGCCAGCGCGACGGCCAGCGTCGTGAGCGCGTGGACCTCCTGCGAGCGGGCCACCGGGTCGCACGCGCGGGCGATCTTCATCGCGTCGCGAGCCAGCCGCTGCGCCTCGGAGAAGATGCCATCGAGCATCTTGAGCTGGGCGAGCGCGGCCAGGACGGTCGCGCGTTCAGGGCTCGGCTCGCGCGGGACCAGCTCGACCGCGCGGCGCGCGGCGAGCATCGCGCCGGCCGGGTCCCCCGCGGCGCGCCGAACATGCGCCAGTCGCTCGTGGAGGAGGCCCAGTCGGACACGGTCGCGCCGCCCGTCGAGTCCGCCGATCGCGGACTCCAGGAAGGCTGTCGCGCGCGACATCCGACCGACCGAGAAGGCCGCGTCGGCGGCACGGACCTGCAGGTCGACCCGGTCGGATGCGGGCGTCGCACGGCGCCGGCCCGAGCCACCGGGAGGTGGGCCTTCGGGGAGCGAGAGTGCCGTCTCGAGCGCGGCCAGCTCGTCGGCCGCGGCGTGGCGGCTCGCCGCGAACGCCGCGGCCTCGATGGCCGCCGCCCGCGCGGCGTGGGGATCGAAGGCCGCCAGCCATTGCGCCGCGACGGCCGACGGCGGGCCTCCCAGGCTCACCGCAAGCGCCGCATGATGCCGGGTCCGCGCGATCGGCAGGAGATCGCGGGCGACCGCCCGCCCGATGGAGGCGTGGCGGAAGGCGACCGCTTCGTCCGTCTCGACCAGGAAGCCGTTCGCGAGGGCCTCGGAGCGGCCGGCCCACAGGTCCGCATCGAGGACACCGGCGCCCTGGCGCGGTCCGGTCACGGACCTCGGCGCCGCCCGGCTCGTATCAGCGTCGAAGGCCGCGGCGACCGCGGCCAGCTGCTCCATCGAGAGCGGCCGATCGGCGAGCGCCATGAGACGCAGCACGCGACGGCATTCCTGCGAACGGACGGCGAGGCGGGCGATCACGAGCTCATCGAACGAGCCCGTCAGCGAGGCGCTGGGGAGCTCGCGTCGGGCGGCGAGCAGCTCCTCGGCCACGAGGGGCAGACCGCCCGAACGCTCGGCGACGAGAAGCAGGAGGCTGGCCGAAGCGCGTTCGCCCTCGATGCCCTCGATCAGGGTCGCCAGCTCGTCGCGATCGAGTGGCGGCAGGGCCAGCCGCTCGGGCCGTGAGCCGGCCAGGATCGCGTCCAGGTCGGCCATCCACGGATCGTCCCGCGAAACGACGTCGGGCTGGTGGCTGCCGACGATGGCGAGCCGCTGATCGCGCGAGATCCGGGCGAGGAAGGTGACGAGCGCCCGGGTCGCGGCATCGGCGAGGTGGAGGTCCTCGAGGACGAGGACGACCGGATGCTGCTGGCCGAGGCGACCGAGCAGCCCGAGGACGCCCTCGAGCGTGCGGGCCTGGCGCCGCTCGGGCGCCATCGTGCCGCCGCCATCGGTCGCCGCACCGACCTCGGCGAGGCGGGGCCCGAGGTCCGGCAGCAGGCGGACGACCTCGGAGGTGGCTGGGCCCAGCAGGTCGGCGAGGACCCCGGCGGGCAGCTCGCGGAGGGTCGGCCCGATGGCGCGGAGGATCGGCCCGTAGGGCTCCTCGGCGATGGCCGGCCAGGCCGTCGCTCGGAGGACGGTCATCGGATCGCGCAGGGCCCGCATGCGCCCGATCGCTTCGTCGACGAAGCGGGTGACCCCGACGCCGGCCGTGCCCTCGATGAGCAGCGTCCGGCTGCGCGCGTGCGCGGCGTCATCGAGCACGGCGGCAAGCTGCGCAAAGGCCGCATCGCGCCCGACGAACTGCGCGCTCGTGTACCTGGCGGGCATGCCGGCATTCTACGGTCCGTGCACGACCACCGAACCCGCGCTTCGAGCCCCGTGCCCAGCAACCCGGCGTGGGCTAGGCTGGCCGCGATGACCGATGCCCGGCGTGAACCACATCCCGCCAACACGCTCAACGAGCTGACCGGCGAGGAGTGGCTCTATTTCACGAAGTCGCTGATGACGACGGCCTACCCGTCAGAACTCGGGCATAGGGCACGGCGTGTGCACGGGGCGAACAAGCCGCCGCGGCTGATGGCCCGGCTCATCGAGTTCTTCAGCCGGACCGGTGACCTCGTCCTGGACCCGTTCGCCGGGGTCGGCGGGACGCTGCTCGGGGCGGCCATCGCGCGCGGACAGCGGCGGGCCATCGGGATCGAGCTCGACCCGCGTTGGGCCGCGATCTTCGAGGAGGTCGTGCGCGACCTCTCGAACGAGCGGGATGGGGCTGGCCCAAAGCTCGCAGACCTCGGGAGCGCCGATCCGGGCGGCGATCGAGGGTTCGAGCCGGGCGGGATCGAGATGCGCGTTGGTGACGCGCTGGCCATCCTCCCCGGTATCGCCGATGGATCGGTCGCCCTTGTCGCCACCGACCCGCCCTACAACCTCCAACTGCCGATGACGATGGCCGGCGGCACCCTTGCCGAGACGCACGCCAACCGGCGGACCGATTACGCGATGGTCACCGACTCCCCCGACGACCTGGCCAACGCCGCGGACTATCCGGCCTACCTCGAGCGGATGGGGCTGGTGTTCGGTGAGCTTCGCCGCGTCCTGCGCGACGGTGGATACGCGGTCGTCATCGTCCGTGATGCGTACCAGGAAGGCCGCTACATCTTCACCGGATCGGACCTGGCAGCCCGAGCTGCAGCGGTCGGCCTCGTCCCCAAGGGCGATCTCATCTGGTACCAGGCGGGGACGCGGCTGCGGCCGTACGGCTATCCGCATGCATTCGTCCCGAATATCGTCCACCAGCACATCCTGGTGCTGCGGAACGAACCCGCGCGTCAGCTCCTGCGGCGGCGCGACTCGAGATAGGCGGTGAAGACGTCACTGTCGATCTCGTCGTCCTCGCCCATCGTCCAGCTCTCGGCCGCGATCGGCATGGTCGCGACGGGCCCCTCTTGCGGCGGGGCCTCGTCGTCGACGTGATCGCCAAGGACCATCTTGTGGAGCCAGCCCTGCTGGCCGTCCGGGCTCAGGACGAGCCAGTAGGCACCGTACTGCTCGAGCAGCTGGACCTCGTCCCCCCTGTCGAGATAGCCGATCTCCGACCCGCGCAGTTCGTCGGGCGAGTCGAGCAGTCGAACGACCCGGAAGCGGATGATGCGTCGCTCGTGGCCGTCGAGGGGCCCGAGGAATCCATCGTCGAAGGTCAGTCGAGGGGCGGGCGTCGCGTCGCGGATCGGGTCGGCCTTGCGCGCCTGGATCAGCGATGGCCGGCGCCAGCGCGGCAGGAGGGCCTCCATCTCGCCCGCGTCGAGGATGGCTCCCGACGCCGCGGCGACGCCGTCCACGGTCCTGGCGCCTTCGGGCACGAGCTCGAGCGGTGCCACCCCAACGCCACGAGCCGCGGCTGCGCCGACGAGTTCGTCGAGCGGATCGTCGTCACGCCGGCGGCGTCCGAACAACCCGAACGCCATCGCAGCCGCGACGACGCCGGTCGTCGTGACGAGCGTGGGACCGAGGCTGAACCCGCCGAAGACCGGCCCCTGGAGGCCGGCGATCGCCATGAGGCTGACAATGGGTCCGTGGCCGGGCAGATCGCCGCCGCGGGATCCGCCGCCGAACGGGCCACCGGGCCCAGAGGGGACCTGCGTGCCGGGCTGGGTAGGGCCGCCTGAACCGGTGCCGCCTGAGCCGGTACCACCGATGACATCGGCGATGAGCGGAAGGCCGGTCGGGGTAGCGGCCGGTGTCGGCATGGGCGTCGGTCCGACGGTCGGAAGGGTGACGCCGTTTGCCGTCGGCTCGGGTGTGGGCGTCGCGGCTGGCGCGGTCGTGGCCTTCGGCGTGGGGGCTGGGGTGGGCCGCAGCGTCGGTCGCGTCGTCGGGGCCGGGGTGGGCGTCGGCTTCGGGGTTGGCTTCGGCGTGGGTTTGGGGGTCGGGGTCGGCGCGGGTGTCGGTTTGGGAAGCGCGCTGATCGTGACATTGCCGGCCGAGAGGCTGGCGTCGCTGAGATCCCTGGCCCGCGCGGTGAAGATGACGGCGTGGGTCCCGGCCGGGAGGGTGCCCGACCAGCCGAAGGTCACGCCACGGCCCCAGGCGCCGTTCGTCTGGCGGGTCATGGCGTGGGCCACCCCGCCGACGACTGCGTTGACGATCTCGGCTCGCGCTCCCGATGCGTTCTGGTACACGACCGTGAGGGCGACCTTCGTCGCCGTCGTCCCGGTCCGGGGCGAAACGGTCCC
>DAIOXD010000065.1:0-8894 GCA_036758145.1 Candidatus Limnocylindrales bacterium | reverse complement strand
GATCGAAGACGACCGCGACCGCGTCGAGCGTCCTGCCCCCGGCCCGGACACGGATCCCCCGGACGTCCGCCCCCGCGACGACGTGGGCATTCGTCACGACGTAGCCGTCCGCGACCACGAAGCCGGTGCCGACCGTCGAGAAGCCGCAGGTCGCGGCCGTGACCTTGAGCGTGCTGGCTTCGGCGGCCGCGGCGATCGCCCGCGCCGTCGGGTCCGTCGGTCGGTCGATCGGCGGTGCCGGGATCGGCTCGAAGCCGACGAAGACGTCGGGCAACCCCGTCGAGTCCAGCCACCCGCCAAGACCGACTGCGAGCTCGGTGGGGGGCGGCAGGATGGAGGTCATGGTCCGGACCGCGGTCGAATCGCCGGCCACCTCCGCCAGGCGCGGGATCGGGCCCACGGCGAGCAGGCTGCCGGTCAGCCACACGATGAGGAGCGCCTGGATGACCCCGAGACCGGCCCCGACCGCCCGGTCCGCGGTGTTCAGGAGGCCGTCACCGAGTCGTCTCGCGATCGCCCGGCCCACGGCGGCGCCGAGCGATTCGCCGATGGCCACCGCCCCCACGAGACCGCCGAGCACGAGGATCGGCCGGAACGTGGGGTCGACGCCAGACAACGGGTCGGCCAGCGTGGGGAGGGCCACGATCGCAGCCACCCCACCGGCGATCGCGCCGAGCAGACCCGTGATCTGCGGCAACGCGCCCGACCGCCAGCCGAGGATGAGCGCGACCACGATGAGGATGAGCGTGACGGCGTCGAGTTCGTTCACCGGCCGATCGTCGCACAGGCGCGCGGTGCACGCCCTTCGGCGCGGGCGCGGCCTGGATCAGGCGACGGTCACCGTGATCGCGGGAGCCCCAACCGCGCCGTTGGTGAATGTGTAGCGTTGGTACTACAACGTGACCATCGACCAGAGCCTCCTCGGCGAGCAGGTGGACTGCCACACCGACAGCCACAACACGGCGTAGTCGGGGTCATAACAATGAAGCGCATGGTCTTGCTGGCCGTTTTGCTGTTGACAGGCTGCTCCCGAGCGGGCAACCCTGGCGACACGGCTCCGGCCACATCGGATCCAGCGGCTCCGACGGTCGCGCCCTCGCCGTCGGCTATCGCCGAACGGCCATTGCCGGCCGGCGTCGGAGTGACGGGCCTAGAGCTCGGCTGTGGGAACCGATGCCCAGATTTCCGGGCTGCCGTTCAGGCCGAGCTTGAGCGCGAGATGCCGGGCTATCCGGTGATTTCGGCCATGCGGCTCTACCGGCAGTCGATCGTGTCTGTCGCGGATCCGCACGTCATGTGCGACCACACCGTCGACCTGCTGGTCGCAATCGTCGAAGCACCTGGGCGATCGGATGCGCCCGTCGCTGTGTTTTACGACGGAACGGCTACCGTTCGCGCCGTCCCGTGGGTGCGTTGCTGACCTGCTCCGCGTGGTGCCGGGCGGCCAACACGCCCGCCCAGGAATGGGCCGGCCGACGATTCGTGGCATTCCGGCCGGGGCAAGCTGACCACGTGTTGCTCAGCGCGCCCCGGACAGCGTATCGATCCGTGGCCGGTGAGTGCCCTCCCAGGCGTTGAGCTCGGGTTCCTTCGACAGGAGGTAGCCGAGCTCGTCCGTGCCGGCGAGGATCATCCGCTTGGCGAACGAGTCGATCTCGAAATCGATGGTCGAACCATCCGGCAGCAAAACGCCCTGCTCGGCCAGGTCGACCGTCAGCTCGGCATCGGGATCTGCCGCCAGGATCTCGAACAGCCGGGCATGGGTGGCGGGGTCAACGACGATCGGCAGGACGCCGTTCTTGAGGCTGTTGCTGCGGAAGATGTCGGCGTACGAGGTCGACAGGATCGCCCGGATCCCCCAGGCGGTCAGTGCCCAAGGGGCGTGCTCGCGCGACGATCCGGCACCGAAGTTGTCGCCGACGAGCATGATCCCGCGGCCGGCCATCGTCGGCTGGTCGAGGATGAAGCGCGGGTCCTTGAGCGCGCCATCCTCCTCGAACCGCCAGTCGCGGAAGAGCGCGTCGGCCAGGCCGTTCTTGTCGGTCATCTTGAGATAGCGGGCCGGGACGATCTGGTCGGTGTCGACGTTCTCGGCGGGGAGGGGGATCACCCGGCTGGTGAAGACCCGGAACGGTTCGGCCACGATCAGCGCCCGCCGACGGCGGCCAGGGTCTCGATCCCGGGCAGGCGGCGCGGGTCCGCGACGACCCCGGCGATCGCGCTCGCGGCGGCGGTCAAAGGCGAGGCGAGGAAGGTCCGACCGCCCTTGCCCTGCCGACCCTCGAAGTTCCGGTTGCTGGTGCTGACGGCGTACTGACCGGGCTGGAGCTGGTCGCCGTTCATGGCGATGCACATCGAGCAGCCGGCCTCGCGCCACTCGGCGCCGGCGGCCTTGAAGATCTCGGACAGGCCCTCACGTTCTGCCTCGCGCTTCACCTCGTCCGAGCCCGGCACGACCATGAGTCGGACCCCGTCGGCGATGCGGCGATCCTTGAGGACGCCGGCCGCAAGGCGCAGATCGCTGATCCGCCCGTTGGTGCAGCTTCCGACGAAGACGACATCGACCTTCTGGCCGAGGATCGCCTGCCCCGGCTGGAGGTCCATGTACTCGAGGGCACGCTCGAGCGCCCGCCGCTGGCCCGGGTCGGCCTGGTCGGCCGGGGAGGGGACGCGGCTGGTGATCGGGATGCCCATCCCGGGGTTCGTGCCGTAGGTGACCATCGGCTCGAGCGTGTCGGCATCGATGGTGATCGACTTGTCGTAGGTCGCGCCGGGGTCGGTCGGCAGCGTCCCCCAGCGCGCCACAGCCGCGTCCCAGTCCGCGCCGGCGGGCGCGTGGGCCCGGCCCTTAAGGTACTCGAAGGTGGCGTCGTCGGGGGCGATCAGGCCGGCCCGGGCCCCACCCTCGATGCTCATGTTGCAGACGGTCATCCGCTGCTCCATCGTGAGCCCGCGGATCGCCTCGCCGGTGTACTCGAAGACGTGACCGGTGCCGCCCCCGATCCCGATCCGGGCGATGAGGGCGAGGATGATGTCCTTGGCGCTGACGCCTGGCGTGAGCCGCCCGTCGATCCGGACCTCGTACGTCTTCGGGTCGCGCTGGAGGAGCGTCTGCGTGGCGAGGACCATCTCGACCTCGCTCGTCCCGATCCCGAACGCGAGCGCCCCGAACGCGCCGTGGGTCGAGGTGTGCGAGTCGCCGCAGACGATCGTCATCCCGGGCTGGGTGAGTCCGAGCTGCGGACCGATGACGTGGACGATGCCCTGGCCCGGATCGCCGATGCCGTGCAGCGGGATCCCGAATTCGGCGCAGTTGGCCTCGAGCTGATCGACCTGGGCGAGCGCCACCTGGTCGACGAACGGCAGGCTGCGATCGGTCGTCGGGATGGAGTGGTCGGCAGTCGCCACGGTCTGTCCCGGCCGCCGGACACCGATGCCGCGCGTCCGGAGGCCCGAGAAGGCCTGCGGGCTCGTCACCTCGTGGACCAGGTGGAGGTCGACCGCGAGCACCGCCGGGGCGCCCGGATCCTGGCTCACGACATGGTCGGACCAGATCTTCTCGACGATCGTGCGCGGTGCGGGGGTGCTCATGAGCCGGAGCCTACCAGAGGGACCGCGGGTGGGCCCCCGACGCGAAAAGAGCGGCCCGAAGGCCGCTCTTTCTTGCGAGTCGTGATCGGGTCGGAGGTGACCCGGCTCAGACTCGATCCCAGCGCAGACCGGCCGAAGGACCGGGTCGATGCGCATCGTGGTGCGGCACTCCGATAGGGGCCACGGGCGTGAAGCCCGTCAATGCCACTTGAGTCCCGCGCCGAGCGTGAGGGCCATCGTCGCCAGAAGCGACACAGCCACGGTGAAGCGCGCCAGGTTCGCCTTCACGGCACCACCTCGATGGTTTGCGTCCCTGATGGATCCCCGGCAACCGGGCGGTCTTCCCGAGGGAAGATCCCTGGCTTTGCGTCCCCGACTCGCATCGGGTTTGCCCTGGACGGTGGTCCACCATGAAGCGGACATCGCTTCTGTCCGTACCGTGCGCGGCCCCGTCACGAGGGGCCATGCACCGGTAGTACCGACCGATCGCGCCCGTCGGGTCAGTGCCGGAACGCACCACCGCGCGCCGGCATCAGGCCGGCTCGCCTGCGGCGGCGACGGGTCGGCGCGGCCGGAGCGGGCCGCGACCGTGCATCCCGGCGACGACGGCGACCGCCGCCCCGACCCCGATGAGCACGTCCCCGAGGCTGAAGATGTTGGCCATCGGGATCCAGGCGGGCATCGCGAACAGGTCGGTCAGGGGACCCAGGATCACGCCATCGAGGAAGCGGCTGTTCGAGTAGCCCTCGTGCGGCAGGCGACCGAGCGCGACGAGCGCGTCCCCACTGACCGGCATGTACCCGCCGTTGGCGCAGATCGCGACCAGGTTGGCGAGGCCGCCGGCGAGGACGAGTGCGAAGCCGGGGATGGCGAGGTTCCGCCAGACCGCGACGAGGACCGCCACGTTCGACGCGATGTAGACGATCGGCGCCGCCGGTCCGAGCGCGTCGCCCATCGGCGTCGAGAAGAGCGCGACCTGGACCGCCATCCCGAGCGCGATGAGCGATGCCCACGCGAAGCGGAGGTCGCCCAGGCGGGCGGCCGATCCACCGCTCAGCAGGCCGATGACCAGACCGGCCAGCACCGCGTACAGGATGAACATGGCCGCATCGTCGCGCGAGGGGGTGCGCGCGTGCAGGCACCCGTTGGTCCTATGGCGTCGAGTACCACGGTGTCCATCCGCGCGCAGCCACCGCCCGCTATAAACGGTCGATATCCGGTCTCGCCCCTCCGGAGGCATCCTCATCCCCGACGATCCGAGCACCAACAGCCTTCTCGGCGAATCGACCAATCTTCGATTGGTCCGGCTTCGCCTCTTCCTTGCGCTCGTGACGATGTTCGCCATCCCGATCGCCATCGCCGCGCCGGTCGTCTACGGCCTGGCCTGGGGGTTCGGGACATCGCTGGTCGTGCCGACGCTCGGTCTGCTCGGGCTGGCGATCATCCTCGGCACGCTGACGATCTGGCTCGCGCGCCGGGTGCTCGAACCGGCTGAGCGCCTCGAGCAGGCCAGGATCGTCCTCGAGGACGCCTACGACCGGGCTCGCGCAGAGGCCCTGCGCGACACCCTGACCGGGCTCGGCAACCATCGCGCGTTCCAGGAGGAGATGGAGCGTCAGTGGGCGACCGCGGTCCGGCACCACCAGCCACTCGTCCTGGCGATCGTCGACCTCGACGATTTCAAGCGCATCAACGATGCGCACGGGCACGCGATCGGCGACCGGATCCTGCGCCAGGCCGCGACCACCATCGCCACCTACCTGCGCCGCTCCGACCGGGCATTCCGCGTCGGTGGCGACGAGTTCGCGATCATCATGCCGGGGACCGACGCCGAGCAGGCCCACACGATCATCCGGCGGCTCCTGGCCGCCTGCCTCGACGGCGGTACCGAAGGTCGCGAGGGGGTCGCCGTCTCGTTCTCGGCGGGTGTCAGCGAGATCCCTGGCCGCGCGCGCGACCGCGACTCGCTCTACAACCAGGCCGATTCGGCCCTGTTCTGGGGCAAGCACCACGGCCGGACCTGCGTGACCATCTACGACGCCGAGCGCCACGACGGCCCGCTGTCGGCGCGACCCAAGGCGGAACTGTCGGCGCTGGTGGCGCGGGTCGCGGCGACCGGCGGGATCCGAGCGGTCTTCCAGCCGATCTATGACCTGACGACGGGTGTGCCGCGCGGGTTCGAAGGGCTGGTTCGCCCGCTCCCGGACAGCGGTTTCACCGATCCGGGCGCGATGTTCGAGGCAGCCGAGGCGACCGGACGAACGGCGGAGCTCGACATCGCCTGCCTGAATACCGTGATGGAGACCGCCGCTCGGCTTCGGCTCCCGGGCTCGCTGACGATCAACCTCTCGCCGCGCACGTTGGAGATGGACGACTTCAGCATCCACGCCCTGCTGCGGATCATCGTCCGGCATGGCCTCGATCCTCGGCATATCGTCCTCGAGCTGACCGAGCGCGAGGCGGTCGAGGACATCGGCCGGCTGCAGCGCGCGGCGGAGGCCTGCCGGGTGGCCGGCATCAAGCTCGCCGCCGACGACGTCGGTGCCGGGAACGCCGGGCTGCGGCTGCTCAGCCAGCTTCGCTTCGACATCGTCAAGATCGATCTCTCGCTCGTCCAGGGCGGCGCCGTCCACGAGGCGTCGCTGGAAGTCCTTCGGACGCTCCGCGACCTCGCCGACCGGTGGGGCGCCCTCGTGGTCGCCGAGGGGATCGAGACGCCCGCCCAGCTCGACCTCGTCCGGTCGCTGGGGATCGGCGCTGGGCAGGGCTATCTCCTCGGCCGGCCGACGGATCGACCGTCCGTCGAGCCCCTCGACCTCGAGGGCCTGAGCCGAAGCGCCGACTGGCTCATCGAGCGCCTCCGCGTGATGCCCGCCTGATCCGGCGGGACGGTCACAGGACCATCGGGGGGCGGTTGACGGGTCGACGATCCCTGCTAGACTGCCGGCACGCTGCGGGGTCTTCCTGCGGCCCTCTCACTGGAGACCCGATTGGGCTGGTTCGGATCCGGAGATCGCCGCAAGGTCGCCGTCGTCGTGACGTCGGATGGCCGCCGCGTGCATATCCCGATCGAGCCGACCCCGTCCCTCGTATCCCTCCTCGACCTGCTTCGATCGCTTCCGGGGCTTGATGGCCTTCTTGAGCTGATTACCGGCTCCCGGCGGGACCGAGGGACACGGAGGAACGAGCGCCACTAGGCTCGATCACCACCGAGAAACCCCAGGACCCTCGCCGGGGCGGCGAGGGTCTTTTGTATCTCCGGACACCGACATGGAGGACCCCTCGACATGACGATCGCCAAGGGAGATCCGGCAGGGCCGTCGCGGACGGCCGCGCGACCGGGCGCCAGGCGAAGCCACGTGCCCAACGACGGAACCGTCGGGGCCGCCGCGGTCGAGCGCGCCCGCAAGGGGATGCTCCACGAGGGCCGTGACCTCAAGCGGACCCGCATCGGGGCGGACATCCTGTGCGAGGCGTTGCTCCTCCAGGGCGTCGATGTCTTCTTCAGCTACCCGGGCGGGGTGATCCTGCCGCTCTACGACATCCTCGGCGACTACCCGGAGCTCCGCCACGTGCTCGTCCGCCACGAGCAGGGCGGCGCGCATGCCGCGGACGGTTACGCGCGGGTCACCGGACGGGTGGGCGTGTGCATGGGCACCTCGGGCCCTGGCGCGACGAACCTCGTGACCGGGATCGGGACCGCCCTGCTCGATTCGATCCCGGTGGTGGCCATCACCGGCAACGTCCCTGCCGCGCTGATCGGCAAGGACGCGTTCCAGGAGATCGATATCAACGGCATCACGCTGCCGATGACCAAGCACAACTACCTCGTCCGCGACGCCGACGACCTCCCGCGCGTCGTGGCCGAGGCCTTCCACATCGCGCGGAGCGGACGGCCGGGCCCGGTCCACATCGACATCACCAAGGACGCCCTCCAGCAGGAGACGCGGGCGACCCACCCGAGCGAGGCCGAGGTCATCGCCGGGCTGCCCGGCTTCCGCCCGAACATGGACGGCCACCCGCGCCAGCTCAAGTCGGCGGCGGCCGAGATCGCCGCCGCGGCGCGACCGGTCATCCTGGCCGGTCACGGCGTCCTTCATGCCGAGGCGTGGGACGACCTCGTCGCCTTCGCCGAGAAGGCGCAGATCCCGGTCGCCTGGACGCTGCTCGGGATCGGCGCGATCGACGAGACGCACCCGCTCGCCTATGGCTTCATGGGGATGCACGGCTGGAAGCACGTGAACCGGGCCATCCAGAGCGCCGACCTCCTGATCGCGATCGGGATGCGCTTCGACGACCGGGTGACGGGCAACGTGCGGACGTATGCGCCGTATGCCCGGATCGTCCATGTCGATATCGACCCGGCCGAGATCGGCAAGAACGTCGCGGTCGAGGTGCCGATCGTAGGCGACGCCAAGCGCGTCCTCCAGGCGCTGACCGGGCTGGTCGCCGAGGTCGATCCCGCGACCCGCGCCGAGTACTTCGCCCAGCTCGCCGACTGGAAGACCGATTCGATCGCCTCGAGCTGGCACGGGTCGGGCGCCTGGCGCGACGGCCTGCTGTCGGCCGACTATGTCGTCGAACGGATCGGGGAGCTCACCGACCACGCCGCGACCTACGTCGCCGACGTCGGGCAGAACCAGATGTGGCTCGCCCGCTATGCCGGCTTCCGGCAGCCGAACAGCCATGTGAGCTCGGGCGGTCTCGGGACGATGGGCTTCTCGGTCCCGGCGGCGATGGGCGCGGCACTCGGCCGGCCCGATCGCGAGACCTGGGCGATCACCGGTGACGGCGGCTTCCAGATGACGTTCCAGGAATTGATGACCCTCGTCCAGGACCGGATCCCGGTCAAGATCGCGCTGTTCGACAACAAGAAGCTCGGGATGATCCGCCAGTGGCAGGAGATCATCTACGCCGGGAACTACCACTCGGCGCAGCTCCTGGGCCCCGACTACGCGAAGCTCGCAGACGCCTTCGGGATCCCGGCCTTTCGTGCGCGGACGCCGGCCGAGGTGGACACTGCGATCCGGGCCGCGCAGGCGGTCGACGGCCCGGCGCTGATCTGGTTCGAGATCGCCGAGGAGCAGAACATCTTCCCGATGATGCCCGCCGGGAAGGGCCTCTCGGACTTGATCGAGAAGTGGGGCGGGGCGGACGAATGAGCGGCGAATCCTCGGCGACTCCGGCCCACAGCGCGCCTCCGCCCCGCGCGCTCCCCGGCGGCGGGGAGAGCCGGCGACACGTCCTCGTCGCGGTCGTGCTCAACAAGCCGGGCGTGCTCAACCGCGTCTCGAGCCTCATGC
>DAIOXD010000064.1:0-9065 GCA_036758145.1 Candidatus Limnocylindrales bacterium | reverse complement strand
AGCCGTCGCGGACGACGACGCCGATGATCTCCTCACCGTAGCGGTCGAGCTTGGTCGGACCGACGCCCGGCACCCGCCGAAGCTCGGCGATCGAGCGCGGGCGGCGGGCTGCGATGGCCTCGATGGTCGAGTCGTGGAAGACGATGAACGGGGCGACCGAGTCGGCCCGGGCACGGGCAGTGCGCCAGGCACGAAGCGCGTTCGAGAGCGGCGACCGGTCGGCCGGATCGATCCTGGCCGTCGTGCCGCCGGTCTCGCGCACCGCGTTGCCCGCGACGACCCGGATGCGTCCCGCGGAGGCAGGCACCAGGCCGTCGAGGAACCGCGAGCGGCTGCGCCGCCCCCCGCGACCGGTCGCGCCGGTCCGGGTCGTCGCCCACGACAGCCAGAGGTAGCGTCGCGCCCGGGTGATCCCGACGTAGAGCAGCCGCCGTTCCTCGGCCAGCTCGCCCGGTTCGGTCGCCTGGCGGATCGGGAGCGTCCCCTCCTCGAGCGCGGGGAGGAAGACCGCGTCCCATTCGAGGCCCTTGGCCCGGTGGTAGGTGAGCAACTCGACGCCGGTTGCCTCGCCGCCGGCCTCGACCGCGGTCCGCCGCTCCACCTCCGCCAGGAAGGCCGGGATGTCCGCCGTCGGATCGGCCCGGACGAGGTCCTCGGCCAGCTCGAGCAGCGTGACGACCGCGCCGTGGCGCTCGCTGGCAGCGTCACCGTCGGGGATGGTGTCGCGCCGGACGCCCAGGTCGCGCTCGAAGGCGGCCTCCAGCAGCGCCGGGAGTGTCGCGCCGGTCTCCGTCGTCGCGAGGCCGCCCGCGACGCGCACCGCCCGACGCACCTCGGGCCGTGCGAAGAACCGCTCGCCGCGAACGTGGAACGGGATCCCGGCGGCGCCCAGCGCGGCCTCGAGCGCCGGCAGCTGGGCATTGATCCGGACCAGGATCGCCATGGCGCCGTGCGCGGTGCCGTCGCGGGCGAGCGCACGGATCGCCTCGGTGATGCCGCTCAGCTCGGCATCGTCGCTCGCGAACCCGCCGATGACCGGCGCCGGCCCCGTCGGCAGGTCGGCGACGAGGCGCTTGGGCGGCCGCGGCGCCGACCCCGGGAGCCGCTCATCGAGGGCTTCGCGTCCCGCAGCCAGGACCCGGTTGGCGAACCCGAGCACCTCTGGCGTCGAGCGGTAGTTGGTCTCGAGGCGCACGATCCGCGCGGCCGGGAAGCGGGCCTCGAAGCCGATCAGGTAGTCGCTCGTGGCGCCCGTGAACGTGTAGATGGTCTGATCCTCGTCGCCCACCACGGCGAGGTCCTGGCGACCGCCGAGCCAGGCATCGAGCAGCGCCGCCTGGAGCGGGTTCGTGTCCTGGTACTCGTCGACCGAGAACCAGCGATAGCGGTCGCGGACCTCCGCGGCGATGGCCGGATCCGTCTCGATGAGCCCGATGGTCAGCTCGAGCATGTCCTCGAAATCGATCCGGCCGGCGCGTGTCTTGGCCGTTTCGTAGCGTCGGTAGAGGTTGGCCATCAGGTCGGGCGGGAGCGACGCGTCCCGGTCGTCCTCGATGGCGCGCATCTCGTAGTCGGCGGGCCCGATCCGGCGCGCCTTCGCCCATTCGATCTCCGACGCCAGGTCGCGCACGGCGAGGTAGCGATAGCCGCCCGGAAGGCCGGCCGCCAATGGTGCGAGGATAGGCACCTTCGATTCGAGGATCGAGGGCGGATCGCTGCCGTTGACGAGCGGCCAGAAGTGGCGGAGTTGCCGGAGTGCGGCGGCATGGAACGTCGAGGCCGCCACGCCGCGATGGCCAAGCGTGGCGAGTCGAGCGCGCATCTCCCCCGCGGCCTTGTCGGTGAACGTGACGACCAGGACGTCGCGCGGCCGGACGACGTCCGTGGCCAGTGCATATGCCACGCGGCGCGAGATCACGCGAGTCTTGCCGCTCCCGGCACCGGCGAGGATGCACAGCGGACCCGAGGTGGTCGTCACCGCCTCGCGCTGGTCCGGATCGAGGTCGGCGAGGAGCGCGTCAGGCGCGGCATCGGGCATGGGCCCATCCTAGCCCGGACCCCTGCACGGCCGGTCGTCCGATAGGCTCGGTCGCACGGAACTGCGCGGTCCGCTGACGCCGGACCCTCGCGGGAAGAGGGTTGTCAGTGGCGTCCGGGTCGCTAGGATGGGTTCGGACCCGAGGGCGGCGGGACGTCAACCGACCCTGATCATGATCGACGGAGGTACACCACATGACCGATCCGACCGATCCGACGCCTGCGGATCCCGCCGCGCCCATGGCGCCTGTGGATCCGACTCCACCGCCCGCCTGGACCCCGCCACCCGCTGCGCCGACGCCCCCACCCGCCATGGCGGCCGCTGCCCCGATGGCGGGCTCCGGCGCGTCGATGGTCTATGCAGACCTCCCGAACCGGATCATCGCCTACATGATCGACATCATCGTAGTGGTCATCATCAATGTCGTCGTCGGCATCATCCTGGCGGCGATCGGGCTGGCTGCCACGAGCGGGAGCGGCCTGGACGTCTCGACCAACTGGGTCGGGTCGATCATCTTTGCTCTCGTCGCGCTAGCGATCAACGGCGCCTACTTCATCTACTCCTGGACGAACCGGCGCGCCACGCTCGGGATGCAGGCGCTCGGTCTGCAGATCGGCACGTTTCCTGGTGGGGCGACCATCACGATGGATCAGGCCGTCCGCCGCTGGCTGGCCCTGGGCGCCATCTTCAGCATCGCCCAGGCTTTCAACCCGATCCCGCTGCTCGGGCTGCTGCTCGGGCTGGCCGCGCTCGTCTGGGTGATCTTCCTGCTCTACACGACGTGGAAGAGTCCCACCAAGCAGGGCTGGCACGATGTCTTCGCGCAGACGGCCGTCGTGAAGGCGACCAAAGCCGTCGCCTGACGCTCCCTGACGAGGTTCGACATACGGCCGGCCAGGCGGTCAGCCGGGCTCTTCGTCGCCCTCGGAGTCCTTCTTCCAGCCGAGGTGCTTGCGCAGCCAGCCGACCGAGGCGAGGTGGTAGGTCGCTGACTCCTCGTAGGCCCGCAACGCATCGACGTCCGCCCGCGTCAGCGAGGTTCGGACCTTGGACTCCGTCAGGCTAGTCACGGCGTCGGACGGGACGAGCACATCGCGGTGCCCGTCCCGGAGCGCCACCCGGATCCCGTGGAAGATGTCGTCCGCGTCGGAACCGAGCATCTCGTGGACCTCGCCAAGGTGCGCTCCGTCACTCGAGACGACCGGCGTCCCGTAGACGACCGAGCGCCAGGCGATGGGCTGGGTTTCTTGCACGGTGGCCTCCTTCGTTTCGATCGCTGCGTCAGAACGGCGGCCAGGGGATGGCCGGCCAGTCGGGAGAGGGGAACGGGAAGCAACCGGCCGCGAGCAGGGCGTCGGTCCGGAGTGCCGTCGCGCGGACCTCGAGTCGCGATAGCAAGCCGCCCACCGCCTGGCCGAGCTCGCCATCGAGGGCCGCCCGGATCCGTTCGAGTCCCTCGATCTCGTCGGCGCCGAGCGGCTCGCCGCGCCAGCCCCAGAGAACGGTGCGCAACTTCGGCATCGGCGAGAAGGTGACGCCGTGGTCTACGCCGTACACGTGGCGGCCGCCATCGACCGGCAGGATGTGACCGCCCTTGCGATCCGTGTTGTTCATGACGGCGTCGAGGACCGTCATCCGGCGCAGCCTCGGATCGTCCTCGACCACCATGGCCACCACGTCGACCTCTGGGTCGGCCTCGACGAAGGCCTGGACCATCCCCTCGCCGAACGGGCCGTCACGAAGGATGGTGGGCGGGACGATCCCCCAGCCACTCGCCTCCGAGACGTGCCAGGCGGCCACCTCCCGGCGGGCCAGGGTCCCGTCCGGGAAGTCGTCGAGCGGTCGCTCGCCGAGCGTCGGCTTGTAGATCGCGTCGAGCACCAGGGTCGGCTCGGCTGGATCGGGGCAGATGCGCGTCACCGAGACGAGCATCGCGTTGTTCGACGACGCCACGATCCGCCCGACGATCTCGATCTCGCCCTCACGCAGGGCTTCGAGCGTGGTTCCCCGATCGATCACGGATGGGCCCGGGACTAGTTGACGTAGTGGCCGTTGCGCCGCGGGCAGATGTGGCCCTGCGGGTCCAGCGGCGCGCCGCACAGTGGGCATGGCGGCCGCCCTGAGGAGACGATGCGGGCCGCGCGAGCGACGAACGAGCGGGCGGCGTCGGCGGTCAGCCGGACGCGCAGGAGGTCGGGACCATCCTCGTCCTCGTCGTCGTCCTCGTCGGGATCGATCTCCTCGCCGTCCTCGGACTGCGCCCGCGCCTCCACGAGGACGCGTTCCGCGTCGCCGTCCCAGCCCAGCGTCAGCGATCCGGCGCGGAACGCCTCGTTGAGCGGCTCATCGAGTGGACCGGTGTCCTCGCCGGGGGTTTCCGGGCCGGCGGCCTGCTGGCCCTCCGCCGCCTCGGCCGCCGCGACAGCGGCCTCGACGCCGCGCCGCTCGAGCTCGGAGAGGAGCTCGCCCAGCCGGTCGGCAAGGACCGCGACCTGGACCTTCTCGAGGACGACGCTGACGACGCGCGGCCCGTCACGGGCCTGGAGGAAGAAGGTGCGGTCGCCCGGCCGGCCGACCGTGCCGGCCACGAAACGTTCGGGTGGGTCGAAGAGATAGCGGCGTCGGGACATGACCTGACTCTATACCGTTTCGCAGGGTGGCCGGCGAGGGCGGTTCGTCTCAGCCGGCGTGGACGTTGATCGTGTGCCAGCCTCGTGCCCCGTCCGGGGCGGGCGGTGACGGCTGCTCGGGCTGGACCGAGCCTTTCCCGTCGGTCGCCCGGACCTGGATCACGTGATCGCCCGGTGTCGTCGCCCACTGCACGACCCACTGCACCCAGGTGGCGTCCGAGATCGGCATCGACAGCTTGGCGTCGCGCCAGACGCCGTCGATGGAGACCTCGACGCGCGAGACGCCGCGGTCCGGTGCCCAGGCGATGCCGGCGATGGCCACCTGCCCGGCCGAGACGCCACCGCGTGGCGTGTCGATGCGCGACTGGGTCAGGATCGGGCCGTCCTTGGCCCAGCCCAGCCGGATCCAGTAGCCGTCGAACGCCTCGAGCGTGGTGAGCTCGAGGTCCGTGAGCCACTTGGTCGCCGATACGTAGCCGTAGAGGCCCGGGATGATGAGCCGCGCCGGGTACCCATGGCTGGGTGGCAGCGGGGCATCGTTCATCTTGACGGCGATCATCGGCTCTCGTGATGGGTCCATGACCCACGCGGTCGGCATCCCGGCGCTGAAGTCACTCGCCGAGGAGCGACCCACGAGCTGCGTGGCGGCGGGTTGGACACCGGCGATGGCGAGGACGTCACGCAACCGCACGCCCGTCCATTTCGCGTTGCCGACGAGGTTCCCGCCGACTTCATTGCTGACGCACGAGATCGTCACGTACTGCTCGAACATCGGCAGCGCGATGAGCTGCGCCCAGGTCAGGGTCGTCTCACGGTCGACGAGACCGTGGATGCGCAGCGTCCAGCCGGTCGTATCGAGGACCGGCGTGAGCAGCGACGTGTCGATCCGGTAGAACGAGTCGTTGGGCATGACGATCGGCGTCAGGTCGGGGACCGTGGCGGCCAGGTCCTGCGTGGCATCGAGCGCGGGGACGGTCACTGACGCCGGTGGGATCGCTGGACCGGTACCGACCGGCGCCACGCGCTGCCGCTCGAGGAGGGCGCGTCCGAGCGTCCCCGCCGCCACGGCCCCGACACCGACACCGCCGGCCCGGATGAGGAACGACCGACGCGACCAGTCCGGCATCTGCGGGGCCGGGCGCGTTCGGATGCGAACACCCGTCGTCGCGCGACCGACCGTGTCCGTCGGCGCCGTGGGAGCGGGGGTCGTCACCCGTGAATGATCGAGGAGCCAGCCGAGCACCCACAGCCCGGCACCGACTGAGATGGCCGCCGCGGCCGCCGCTATGGCGGGGTTGGTGAGCGGGTCGTTCTGCGAGGCGATGAAGCCCACGATCCCGAATGCGATGAAGGCCGCCGCGGCGGCCTCGAACCAGCGTCGGGCGAGGAGCCCCAGGCCGGCGCCGATGATGAGCGCGACCCCGACGATGAAGAGCTCGAGGGCGAGCTTGTCGTTCGTGCCGAAGAGCGAAACGACGACGTCCTTGGCGCCGGGCGGCTGGAGGTTGATGACGACCTGTCCGACGGCGGCGACGAGCGACGTCGCACCGGGCAGGAGCCCCGCCAGGAGCTCCGAGACGCCGAGCGCGAGCGCCGTAGCGGCGATGCCTGCGAGCGCGGCCCGACCATCACGCAGGCCTGACCGACCGAGGCGCGGTGCGGTAGGGGATGGCCGCATGGCGGTGCTCACGCCGACATCATCGCCGCTCCATGTGACGTTCGCGTGTCGCGGTCAGCGGTCCCGGGGAATGGTCAGCCCCCTGACGGCGCGGGTGGCGCCGGCGGCGGCGCCGACGCTGCGGGGGCAGGCGGCAACGACACCCCGGGCGTCGGGGTCGGCGTCGGCGAGGGCGGCGTCGGCTTCGGCTTGGCGGTCACGTCGGGCGTCGGTGTCGGGATGAGGGTTGGTAACGGTGGCAGCGATGGCTCGATCGAGGGTTCGACCGAAGGCGACGCGGTCGGGACCGGGGTCGGGCAGGGGAGCGCCGCCGCCTCCGAGCCTGCCGGGGTCGGGATCGTGAACGACGGCACCACGCCTCCGGCATCCGGCGTCGGGACCGGGAAGCAGGACGGCGATGCAGAGGGCGCGGCGCAGGTCCCACCGACGACGGGACCCCACGAGGACCCGTATGGGTGGAAGGCGCCGTTGTAGAAGTAGGCCGTCCGGGTCCGGTTCGGACCGCCCGTCGTGCCGGGGCCCTTCGCGGCGCGGGCCAGCCAGTCGCGGTCGGCCGCCAGCCACGAGTCGAAGCGGGTCTCGACCCCGATCCGGTCGACGACGTCGATCCCGCAGATGTTGGCGGCAAGCCGGCTGGTCGGCTCGGTCCCGGAGATGAACCACTCATTGACGGCGTTCTTGGCCGAAGAAGCCAGGAGGCCGGTGAACGGGTCGATCTTGACCTGGACGAGGCCGTCGGCCGGGGGCGTGAAGTCCGTCACCGGCCACTTGGCACTGGCCTCCTGGAGGAAGCCTTGCCACTCGTAGGTGGCGACATCGATGGAGAAGAGCGGTGCGCTCGCCGTCGAGACGAGGCTGTTGTCGGAGTTGCCGTCCCATACGCCGACGGCGAGGGCGTAGGCGCCCGCGGTTCGCCCGGCGTCGGTCGGCGGGGCGATGAAGCCGTAGGCATTGAGGTCCTTTGCGTCGGTGTTGGTACCGGTCTTGAGCGTGGCCGGCCGCCGACGATCTGGCCCAGTGATCGAGAACTTGCCCCAGAACGGGTTGATGCTCTTGTTGGTGTTGCCGGCCAGGATGTCGGTCACGATGTAGGCGGCCTGCGGGCTGACGACCTGGGTGCCGGCCGGCGGAACGTAGGCGGGGACCGCGTCGTTCCCACTGGAGTCCTTGATCGTCAGGATCGTCGTGTGGGGGATCTCCTTCCCCCCATTGGCGATCGTCCCATAACCGGTCGCGAGGTCCACCGGCCGAACCTCCTGGACGCCCAGAGCCAGGGCGAGCCCGGCGGTTCGTGGACCGGCGAAGTTCAGGCCGAACTTCTGCGCCTCGGTGAAGACGTGATCCGGGCCATTGAGGGCCATCGTCTTGACCGCCGGGATGTTGAGCGAGAACTGGAGGGCGGTACGGACCCGAACGGGGCCTCGTTCGAGGTTGTCGGCGTCGTTGGGCTTGTAGTTGGGCGAGCCACCGAAGTCCGTCCCGACGTCCATCAGCATGGTCCCGGCGGTGACCTTCTTGTCGTTGATGGCGACGGCGTAGTTGATCGGCTTGAAGGCAGAACCGGGCTGGCGGAAGCCCTTGCCGGCCACGTCGTACTGCGGCTGGAACTCGGGCTTGGTCGAGGTTGCGTAGTAATCGGCGCTGCCGACGTAGGCCATGAGCTCGCCCGTCTGGTAATCGAGCGCGACCAGCGCGCTGTTCCGCAGCTGCTTGTTGCGCAGGTTCGCCATCCACGCCGGAAGCGACTTGAAACCGAGCGCCTTGGCCGCGGCGGTCGGGTCCTTGGCGTGCGGCACGAGGGCCGTCGCCTTGACCCACTTCTCCGCGATCCGCTGGAGGTTCGCATCGAGGGTCGTGGTGACACGGAAACCGCCGTTGTCGAGTGCCGTGCAGGTCGGCGTGTCGGCGCCGCACAGCTTGGTCGCGAGCTCGTCACGGACCGCCCAGACGAAATGTGGCGCGATCCAGCGCGGCGCCGCCTGCCCGGCCAGCTTGACTGGTTCGCTCTTCGCTGCGACGAAATCCGAGGACGAGAACTGGGTCCCGGACATCGGCGTCCGGCCGGCTGCCAGCAAGTCGAGGATGGCGTTGCGCCGTTGGACGATCGCGCTCTGCGGGTCCACGGTCAGGTCGGCCTTGGGGCAGTCCGCGCCCTCGGCGACGACCGTCTGGCAGACCTCCGTGGCGTTGCGGACGAGGTCGTAGTTGGACGGTGACTTGGGCAGGCCGGCGATGATCGCGGCCTGGGCCGGATCGACCTGCGACAGGTCGATCCCGAAGTAGGACTTGGCCGCCGCCTTCACCCCGTAGCTCTGGTTGCCGTAGTAATTCTGGTTGAGGTAGGCGGTGATGATGTCCTGCTTGCCCTTCTCACCAGGGAATGCCTCGGTGACCCGGATCGACTGGATGATCTCCTTGAGCTTGCGCTCGGCGGTCCGCTGCGGGTCCTGGACGAGCGCGGGGTCGAGCAGTCGTGCCCGAACGAGCTGCTGGGTGATGGTCGAAGCCCCACGGCTGTCGCCGCGGAGCGAGCCCAGCGCGGCCGAGAAGATCGCCACGGGATCGAAGCCGGCGTTGTCCCAGAAGGTCTTGTCCTCGACCGCGGTCGTGGCATCGAGGAGGACCTTGGGGATCTGGTCGAAGGTGACGACCTCGCGTTTTGCATCGCCGAAGCGGGCCAGCTCGATCTTCCCGGTCCGGTCGTAGATGATCGATTCCT
>DAIOXD010000063.1:1710-9097 GCA_036758145.1 Candidatus Limnocylindrales bacterium | reverse complement strand
CGCGACGGGACCCAGGGCGAGAACATCACGCTCTCGCTCGCCGACAAGCTGCGGGTCGCGCGGATGCTGGACGAGTTCGGGATGCCGTTCGTCGAGGGCGGCTGGCCGGGCTCGAACCCCAAGGACATCGAGTTCTTCGCCGCCGCGCGGACGATGCGCTGGGAGCGGGCGAAGCTGGCGGCCTTCGGGTCGACCCGCCATCGGTCCAAGGCGCCGGGCGAGGATCCCAACCTGCGCGAGCTGGTCGCGGCCGAGACCCCCGTCGTCACGATCTTCGGCAAGAGCTGGCTGCTCCACGTCATCGAGGTCCTGGGCGCCTCGCCGGCGGAGAACCTCGACATGATCGCCGACTCGGTCGGCTTCGTCGTCGACCGCGGGCGTGAGGCGGTCTACGACGCCGAGCATTTCTTCGATGGCTACAAGGCCGACCGCGACTACGCGTTCTCGACCCTCCGCGCCGCTCGCCAGGCCGGTGCCCGGACCCTCGTGCTGTGTGACACCAACGGCGGGACGATGACGAACGAGCTGGTCGCGATCGTCGGCGACGTGCGCGCGACCCTGGAGGCGGACCACGACGCTCCCGCCGTCACGTGGGGCATCCACACGCACAACGACGCCGACCTCGCGGTGGCCAACTCGCTGGCCGCGGTAGCGGCCGGGATCCGCCACGTCCAGGCCACGATCAACGGCTATGGCGAGCGAGCCGGCAACGCGAACATGGTCAGCATCCTCGCGAACCTCGCGCTCAAGACACCGCACGCCCTGATCCCGGCCGGCGGGGGCGACCTGCCCGGCCTGACCGAGCTGTCGCGCTCGGTCGCCGAGATCGCCAACATCACGCCGAACGACTACCAGCCGTATGTCGGGCGTTCCGCGTTCGCGCACAAGGGCGGCGTCCACGGCGCCGCGGTCGCCAAGGTCGAGCGGAGCTACCAGCACATCGACCCGACGGCCGTCGGCAACGTGGGGCGGCTTGTCGTCTCGGAGCTCGGCGGCCGGGCCAATATCTCGATCCGCGCCGAACAGCTCGGTCATCAGCTCGAAGGCGTCGTCGACCCGCGTGAGCTCTCGAAGCTCATCAAGCAGCTCGAGGCCGACGGGCTCGCCTTCGAGGGCGCCGAGGCCAGCTTCGAGCTCCTCATCCGCCGCCACGCCGCGGAGTACGTGGCACCGTTCCGGATCGTCGACTACACCTGTCTCGTCGAGCAGCGGGATGGGCGCGAGCTGCTGGCCGAGGCGACCGTCAAGGTCGAGGTCGACGGCGAGATCCTGCACACCGCCGCCGACGGCAATGGACCCGTCAACGCGCTCGATGCCGCCCTGCGCAAGGCGCTCGGGGCGTTCTATCCCGGCATCGAGGAAGTCCATCTGGTCGACTACAAGGTGCGCATCCTCGACGGCGGGGCGGCCACCGCGGCGCGGACCCGCGTCGTCATCGACTCGATGGATGGCGCCCGGACCTGGTCCACGATGGGCAGCGACACGAACATCATCGCGGCGTCGGCCTCGGCGCTGGCCGACTCGCTCGAGTACGCGATCTGGAAATCCGGCTCCGAGCTCCGACGCCGGGACGAGCGTCACTTCACGACGGCCCCGAACCGCGATCCCGCGACGCCACCGGCGACCCATGGCGCGACAGCGACCCCACGGAGGTGACCCCATGACCGAGACGTCCGATGCCCTGCATCTCGCCCGCTGGACGGCCTCGTCCGGCAGCAACGTCCGCAGCCGCGGCGCCGTGGTCATCGCGTCGGGCGATCACGAATGGCGAGCGTCCGCCGATGGCATCGGCGCGATCGATGCGCTCTACCGCGCAGTCGACAAGGCACTCGCCGGGGTCCTGACCGGCCATCCCCGGCTCCTCGCCTACGACATCCATGCGCTGGGGGAGGGGACCGACACGGTCGGCGCGGTCACCGTCCGGATCGCCCCGCCCGATATCGGCGGGGAGCGGGGGAGCGGCGAGTACACCGGCGTGGCCAGTGGCCCGAACATCATCGCGGCCTCGATCGAGGCGTACATCATCGCCCTCAACGCGGTGCTCGCCGAGGCCCACTGGTCGGGCGCCACCGAGGCCGCCGGGAACCGCAAGGGCGCCGTGGTCTCGGCCCGGAAGGCGCGGGAGCAGCGGGCCGATCTCGACGAGGACGAGGTCCCGCACGACACGACGGCCTGGTTCGAGCGGTAGGGCCCGTCATTTACGGCCGCCTCCTGCGGCCGGCCCCGTGCGCCGCGCCTCCGAGCCTCGCCGCTGGCCGCCCTCCGCCCAGGAGTATTCGGCTCAGTAATAGGAACGGGGTGTCGCACGCTTGGCGCTCCCGCGATCCCGACAGAAGTCGGGGGTGGCCACGCTTGCAGACCGCGATCTTCATTACTCAGCCGAATATCGCCAGCTCCTAGGCGCCTTGCCGTCCCGCTAGACTCGGGCACCATGACGACCGACTCGCCGATCGCCTATGCCGGTGAGCCCGGCGCGTTCGCCGAGGATGCGGTCATCGCCGCATACGGCGACGTGCCGCGGGTCTCGCTGGGCAGCTTTCGGGAGGTCTTCGAGACCGTCGCGAACGGCGACGCCACGGCGGGTGTCGTCCCCATCGAGAACGTCATCAACGGTTCGGTCCGCGAGAACTACGACCTCCTGCTCGAGCACGACCTCACGATCCATGCTGAGGTCGTCGTCCCGGTCCGCCTGTGTCTGGCCGCACTCCCCGGCCAGCGCCTCGACGAGATCGAGCGGGTCTATTCGCACATCCAGGCGCTCGGTCAGGCCGAAGGGTTCCTCCGCCGACGTCCATGGCAGCTGCTCACGACCTACAACACGGCGGGCGCCGGGAAATCGATCATCGACCGCGGGGAGCGCGGCGCAGCGGCCGTCCTCTCGCCGCGCGCGGCGGCGATGTTCGGGCTGGAGATCCTCGCCGACGAGATCGGCGATGCCCCGGACAACCGGACGCGGTTCATCGTCATCGGGCCCGTGCCGGAGGAAGACGCGGCACCTGAGACCGGCGCCGACGCGCCGTGGCGAACGACCCTCGCCTTCGGGGTCCGCAACGAACCCGGTTCGTTGCTGCGCGCCCTGGAAGTCTTCGCGCATCGGTCGGTCAACCTGTCGCGCCTCGAATCGCGGCCTTCACGCTCGCGTGCGTGGGAGTACGTCTTCTGGACCGATGTCGACGGCGCGGCTCGCGCCCCCGACGTGGCCGCCGCACTCGAAGACCTCGCTGCGGTCACCTCGTTCGTGCGCGTCCTCGGCTCATATCGGCGCGCCAGGGACTGACGCGGGCTCGATCAGATCGCGCTCGTGCAGGCCTTGCACCTCGTGGCCTCGACCGCGTTCGCTTCCATGCAGAACGGGCAGGTCTTGACCTCGGGCCCGGAAGGTTCCTTGAGGAACACCTTGGCGATCCAGAAGACCACGAACGCGACGATCACGAAGGTGATCACCGTATTGATGAAGGTGCCCCATCGTATGGCCACCTCCGTGGCCGGATCGCCGCCGGTCGCCGCCTTGAGTACGATCTTGAGACTCGAGAAGTCGACACCACCCAGGGCCATCCCGATGGGCGGCATGATGATGTCGTTCACGAGGGACAACACCACGGTCCCGAGAGCCACGCCGAGAATGACGCCGACCGCCAGGGCCAGCGCGTTGGTCTTGAGCAGGAACCCCTTGAACTCGCTCAGCATGCCGCCCTTGCCCCTCCTGGCTGGGAAACGGGCTGACGTGGATGGGCCCGATGATACCCTTCCGACCACCCCCGACCCCCCCCAACCGACCTCGGGAGGCCCGATGGACAAGGCATTCCACGACGAGATCGCAGCCGGCTATGCGCTGACCGAACCGGCCGTCGTGATCGGCAGTGCCATGCTCGATGGCGAGCTCGTCAACGACGTCCGGGTCGAGGTCGCGCTGAGCATGCTCAACCGCCACGGCCTCATCGCCGGCGCCACCGGGACCGGCAAGACCCGCACGCTCCAGCTGCTCGCGGGACAGCTCTCGAAGGCGGGCGTGCCGGCCTTCGTGGCCGACATCAAGGGCGACCTGACGGGGCTCGCGGCACCCGGCGACGCAACGAACCCCAAGGTCGTCGAGCGCGCCACGGCGATGGACTGGACCTTCGCGCCGGCCGGCCACCCGACCGAATACCTCTCGCTGTCGGGGAACCTCGGCGCCCAGGTCCGGGCGACGGTCCATTCGTTCGGGCCATTGCTGCTCGGCAAGGTCCTTGGCATCAACGACACGCAGACCTCGATCCTCGCCCTCATCTTCAAGTACTGCGACGACAACGACCTCCCGCTGCTCGACCTCAAGGACCTCGAGGCGACGCTCAAATACCTCGCGTCGGACGAGGGCAAGCCGATCCTGGCCGACTACGGCGGGATGTCGAGCGCGTCGGTCGGCGTGATGCTGCGCTCGATCGTGGTCCTCGAGCAGGAGGGCGCCGACGTCTTCTTCGGCGAGCCCGAATTCGACGTGGCGGATCTCCTGCGCACGTCACTCGAGGGCGAGGGGATCATCAGCATCCTCGAGCTGTCGGACGTCATGGACCAACCCCGGCTCTTCTCGACATTCATGCTCTGGATGCTGGCCCAGCTGTACGAGACCCTGCCCGAGGCGGGCGACCTGCCCAAGCCCAAGCTGTGCTTCTTCTTCGACGAGGCGCACCTGCTCTTCGACGACGCATCGCAGGCCCTGCTCGACGAGATCGAGCGCACGGCGCGTCTCATCCGCTCGAAGGGGGTCGGCGTCTACTTCGTCACCCAGGCGCCGACCGACGTGCCCTCCCCGGTCCTGGCCCAGCTCGGCAACCGCGTCCAGCACGCGCTGCGCGCCTTCACGCCCGACGACGCTGACGCCCTGCGCAAGACCGCCCGAACCTTCCCGACGACGACCTTTTATGACGTCGAGAAGACGATCACCTCGCTGGGGATCGGCGAGGCGCTGGTCACGGTGCTTTCACCTCGGGGCGTGCCGACGCCGTTGGCCGCGACCCGGCTCCTGGCGCCGGATTCGATCATGGGTCCGCTCGACGAGGTCCAGTTCCGCGGCCGGATCGCCACCAGCCCGTATCAGGCGAAGTACGGCGCGACGGTGGATCGCGACAGCGCCTACGAGCGGATCACGGCCAGGATCGCGGCCGCACGCGCAGCGTCCGCCCAGGCGGCGAGCGAGGCCGCGGTCCGCGCCGGAGTCGACCCGACCACGGCGACCGGGCTCAACCAGATGACGCCGAGGCAACAGCAAGCCGAGATCCGGAAGCAGGCGACGGAGATCGCGAAGGCCCAGCGGGCGGCGGAGGGCGAGCGGGCAGCCCAGGCGAGAGCCCAGCGCGAGGCGCAGAGGGCCCAGCGACGCACCATCAACACGGTGATCCGGACCGGCGGCCGGGTCGTCACCTCTCGCCTCGGCCAGGAGGTCGTGCGCGGGATCTTCGGGACGCTTTTCGGGGGCAAGGGCCACTGAATCGCGCACCGCTCGCAGGTGACGTCGTGCACCGGTCCGGCCGCGAGAGCCGTTGCCGCGACGCACCGTCAAGACGGGCGAGGCAACGCCAGATCGCGCTCGTCGGGCTAGACTACCCTTACGCGGACCCCTCGGCGTGGGACGGACGGCGCCACATCGCCGAACCGCACGGCTTCCCCAGACAGCCTGCATCGCAACGCTTCCGGCGCGACGGCGTCGAGACATGGAGGAGAGATCGGTGAGTCACCTTCGAGTTCGGCGGGCATCCGCCATCGCGATGGGTGCGTTGGCATCCGTCGCCGTGATCGGCGCGACCCTCGCAGCGGGCAACGTCCGCCTGACGAACGATGTCAGCGACGGCTATGTCAGCGCCTACACCCTGGCCACCGGCAACGCCTACACCGACAACACGATCGACGAGTGCAAGGTCGCGCGTGGCCGCCAGAACGAGCCCGCGATCGAGATGGATCCGCGCAACTCGAACGTGCTGATCGGCAGCTCCAACGACTACTGCGGTGTCTACCAGCCGCCAGGCGATGCCGCGCCCACCCCGGTCGGCCCGATCTGGCTGGGCTACTACCGAAGCGAGAACGCTGGCTCGAGCTTCGTGAGCTCACTCGTCCCCGGCTACCCCGACGACACGTCGCCCTACGCGGCGCTGGCCAAGGTCCGCACCGCCAGTTCCGGCGACCCTGTCATCGCCTGGGATGCGCACGGACGCGTCTTCATGGGTTCCGAGTCCTCGGATGACCCGGCGGGTTCGTTCAAGACCTTCGGCGACGTCTGGGTCGCCCGCTACGACAATCCAGATGGGACTAGCGGCGACATCGCGAACGACGGCAAGCGATTCCTGGGCAGCACGATCGTCTCGAAGGGCTCAGCCGCCCCGTTCCTCCTCGGCGTCTTCAACGACAAGACCTCCATCGAAGCCGACCGGACCGGTGGCTCGTGCGATGGCAACGTCTACTTCGCCTGGTCGCGCTTCACCGGGAACGGGACGAACAACATCTACTTCTCGCGCTCGACCGACCACGGCGTGACCTGGTCCAAGGCCCACAGCCTGACCTCGGTGGCCCAGGACGTGCAGTTCCCGGACATCTCGGTGACCGCCAACGGCCACGTCTACGTGACCTTCCGACAGTTCACCCGCAAGAACGGTCAGACCGACGCTATCGATATCGCGAAATCGACCGACTGCGGCGCGACCTTCGGCCCGGCCAAGGTCGTCCAGACCTTCACGCCCTACGACGCGAGTGACGTCGCGGCTCCAACGGCCATTCCAGCTGGCAGCACAGCCGACGCACCCTTCGGCGAGGAAGCCGGCGGTAACGCCCGCGATTGCGGCGACTTCGCTTCGGCTTGCCAATCGGGCTACACCTTCTTCCGCCGAGACACCCAGGTCCGATCCACATCGGATCAGGCCGACACGGCACACGAGTGGGTCTATGTCGTCTACGACCCGAGCAAGCCGGGCACGCAGGTCCCGACAGGCACGACGTATGGGTCGATCGACACGGGGACCGGCAGCCAGTCGGGCATCTACTTCCTGCGATATGACGGAGCCGCCGGGACGAATACCGAACCAGCCGCCCTGATCGACCCACAGACCACCGGCCACCAGCTCTTCCCGGACATCTCGGCTGGCGGCGGCGGCAACCTGCACACGATCTGGTGGGATAGCCGGAACGATCCGAATTATTCGCCCATGCGACCCATCGGCAACGACGCGGCTGGCAACACCGTCGCGTCACTCGATGTCTATGGCGCGAATTCGACCGACTCCGGAGCCACGTGGACCACCAGCTCCACGCCGGTCACTTCGACGCGCTCCAACCCCAACTACGAGCAGTTCGGGAACCGGACCGTGCCATTCGCGGGCGACTACCTGTGGGTCACGTCGAGCGGCACGACGGCCTACGGCGT
>DAIOXD010000063.1:0-1610 GCA_036758145.1 Candidatus Limnocylindrales bacterium | reverse complement strand
TCGGGTTCGGGCGGGTAGTCGGGCTTCAACTCGGCGATCGCGTCGGCCAGGATCGTCGCGACCGCGAGATTGCGGAACCAGTTGCGGTTGGCCGGGATGACGTACCACGGCGCCGCCGCCGTCGATGTCTTCGAGAGGGCATCGTCGAACGCGTCCTGGTAGTCGTCCCAGAGCTTGCGTTCGTCGAGGTCGGCCATCTTGAACTTCCAGCGCTTCTTCGGGTCGTCGTAGCGCTCCTGGATGCGTCGCCGCTGCTCGTCGCGGTCGATGGTGAGGAAGAACTTGACGATCGTCGTCCCGCCTTCGGTCAGTGTCCGCTCGAACGCATTGATGTCGTCGTAGCGCTTCGACCAGACCTCCTTCGGCACGAGGTCGTGAACGCGGACCACCAGCACGTCCTCGTAGTGCGACCGGTTGAAGATGCCGATCTCGCCGAGCCCGGGGGTCCGCTGGTGGACGCGCCACAGGAAGTCGTGGGCGAGCTCCTCCGCGGTCGGGACCTTGAACGAGGTGACCGGACAGCCCTGCGGATTGAACGCCTCCACCACCTTGGCGATGGTGCCGTCCTTGCCCGCCGCATCTATCCCCTGCAGGACGACGAGGACCGAATGCTTCGACTCGGCCCAGAGCCGGTCCTGGAGGTCGCGCAAGCGCGCCATCTGGAGCGCGGTCGCGGCCACCGCCGAGATCTTGTCGTGCCCGTAGGTCGCGCCAGGATCGAGCTTCTCGAGCCGAACGCGCTTGCCGGGCTTCACTCGAAACGCGTCTCGCAGGGCGTTCGTGTCGGCCATGGTCGTCCTCTCCTCGGGCGGTCGGTTCGGGACGCGGTTGTACGATGGCAACGTACCCCAACAGGAGACTCGACCAGATGGCCATCGCCGCGGGAACCAAGCCGCATCCGATCTTCCTCGCCGGTCGCTGGGTCGAGTCCCCCGACGTGCTCGTCGTGGACAACCCCGCCGACGACGCGACACCCGCGGGCACGACCTATAACGCGACCGAGGCACAGTACGAGGAGGCGGTCGAGGCGGCCGTCGCCGCGTTCGAGATCACCCGCCACCTGCCCGCCTACGAGCGGGGCCGGATCCTGCGCGAGATCAGCGCCGGGATCAGGGACCGCCGCGAGGAGCTCGGTCGCCTCATCGCGCTCGAGGCCGGCAAGCCGATCCGCGACGCCATGGTCGAGGTGGACCGGGCGTCCGTGACCTTCCGGCTGGGCGCCGAGGAAGCCGAACGGATGACCGGCGAGGTCATCCCGCTCGACCTGATGCCCGCTTCGAAGGATCGCGTCGGGATCACCCGGCGCTTCCCGATCGGCCCGATCGCGGCGATCAGCCCGTTCAACTTCCCGCTCAACCTCGCGGCCCACAAGCTCTCGCCCGCGATCGCCTCGGGGAACCCGATCGTCCTCAAGCCGCCATCCAAGGATCCACTGACGATGCTCGCCGTCGCGGAGATCTTCGAGGCGGCGGGCGTCCCCGCGGGCTCGGTCTCGATCCTGCCGATGACCCGCGAGCTGGGTGACCGGATGGTCGCCGACCCGCGGTTCAAGCTGCTGACCTTCACCGGCTCGCCCTCGGTCGGCTGGCGGATGAAGGAGCGCGCCGGCA
>DAIOXD010000062.1:0-9123 GCA_036758145.1 Candidatus Limnocylindrales bacterium | reverse complement strand
GGTTTGCGCGCCCGACGGTCGCGTGCGGGCGTCACGCCTTGGCGGCAGCGGCCTCGTGCGCCTTCTCCCAGTCCGCCTTGAACTGGACGATGCCCCTGTCGGTCAGCGGGTGGTGGACCATCTGCTGCAGGACCTTGAACGGGAGTGTCGCGATGTGCGCGCCGGCGAGGGCCGCCTGGGTCATGTGGAGCGGGTTGCGGATCGAGGCCGCCAGCACCTCGGACTCGATCTCGTGGATGGCGAAGATCTCGGCCAGCTCGCGGATGACGATCATCCCGTCCTGGTTGATGTCGTCGAGACGCCCGACGAACGGGCTGATGAGCGAGGCGCCGGCCTTGGCCGCGAGGAGGCCCTGGTTGGTCGAGAAGATCAGCGTGCAGTTGGTCTTGATGCCTTCCTCGGCGAAGCGGCTGATCGCCTCGAGCCCGTTCTCCGACATCGCCACCTTGACCACGATATTCGGGGCGAGCGTGGCGTAATGGCGTCCTTCCTCGAGCATCCCGTCGACGTCATCCGAGACGCATTCGGCCGAGACCGGACCGGGCGTGATCTTGCAGACCTGCTTGAGGATCTCGTCGTACGAGCCGCCGACCTTGGCGTAGAGCGTCGGGTTCGTGGTGACGCCATCGAGGACGCCCCATCGGGCGGCCGTCTTGATCTCTTCGATGTCGGCGGTGTCCAGGAAGATCTTCATCGGGCAGGCTCCGTACGGATGGTCCGGGCCGATTCTACCCGGCCCGGCGCCCGAGCGAGGTCAGGCGGTCGGGGCGGACCCAACGACGCCACGCGCGACCGGCGCGGGATCCTGGACCGGGGTCGCACCCAGCCGAGCCGCGAGGACGGGTTCACGACCGTCGCGCACGGCGAGCGACGCGGCCACGAAGCCGTCGAAGAGCGGGTGCGGGCGTTCCGGTCGGGACTTGAACTCGGGGTGGAACTGGCTGGCCACGAACCACGGGTGGTCCCGAAGCTCGACGATCTCGACGAGGCGCCCATCGGGCGACTGGCCGGAGAGGATCATGCCCGCCGCCTCGAGCGTCTGGCGGTAGCGGTTGTTGACCTCGAAGCGATGGCGGTGGCGCTCGTAGATGACTTCCTGGCCGTAGACCGCGGCGGCCTTCGAACCGGGCGTGAGCTTCGCGGGGTAGAGACCCAGGCGCATCGTGCCGCCCTTGTCCTCCATGTCGCGCTGGTCGGGCATGAAGTCGATGACCGGGTGGTCGGTGAACATGTCGAACTCGGTCGAGTTGGCGTCACCGGTACCGACGACCTCGCGGGCGAACTCGATGACGGCGCACTGCAGGCCGAGGCACAAGCCGAGATATGGGATGCGGTGTTCGCGGGCGTAGTGGGCGGCGAGGACCTTGCCCTCGATGCCGCGATGACCGAAGCCGCCGGGGACGAGGATCCCGGCCGCCCCGTCGAGGCGGTCGTGCAGGTTCTCGTGGGTGAGCGCTTCTGAATCGACCCAGCGGACCTTGGCGTCGACCTCATGCGCCCAGGCCGCGTGGCGGAGCGCCTCGGTGACCGACAGGTAGGCGTCGGGGAGCTCGATGTACTTGCCGACCAGGGCGATCTCGAGGACCGGCTTGGGCGCCTTGATCCGGGCGACCAGGGCGCGCCAGGAGTCGAGGTCGGGCGCAACGTCGGGATCACCGAGACCCAGTTCGCGGACGACGAGCCGGCCAAGGCCGGACGCCTCGAACATGAGCGGGACTTCGTAGATCGTGTCGGCCGTCTCGGCCGGGATGACGGCCTCGCTCGCGACATCGGTGAACAGCGCGATCTTCTCGCGGATCTCGTCCGGGACCGGGTGATCCGAGCGCAGCACGATGACGTCCGGCTGGATGCCGATGCCCCGGAGCTCCTTGACCGAGTGCTGCGTGGGCTTGGTCTTGAGCTCACCTGTGGCGGCCAGCGCGGGGAGCAGCGTCACGTGGACGTACAGGACGTTGGCCCGCCCGACGTCCTTGCGCATCTGGCGGATGGCCTCGAGGAACGGCAGCGATTCGATGTCACCGACGGTCCCGCCGACCTCGACGATCACGACGTCCGGGTCGCCGTCGCGCGCGACCCGCCCGATGCGCTCCTTGATCTCGTTGGTGATGTGCGGGATCACCTGGACCGTGCCGCCGAGGTAGTCGCCGCGCCGCTCCTTGGCGATGACCGCCTGGTAGATACGGCCGGTCGTGACATTGGAGAGCTGGGAGAGGTTCTCGTCGATGAACCGCTCGTAGTGGCCCAGATCGAGGTCGGTCTCCGCGCCGTCGTCAGTGACGAACACCTCGCCGTGCTGGTAGGGGCTCATCGTGCCCGGATCCACGTTGATGTACGGATCGAGCTTGAGGATGGAGACCCGCAGGCCACGCGCCTTGAGGATGCGACCGATGCTGGCGGCGGTGATGCCCTTGCCCAACGAGGAGGTCACGCCTCCGGTCACAAAGACATACTTCGCCATGGGTCAGGTTCCTCCGGGGGGTTTTTCGAATGGTACCGGAAGACCTCCAAGGCGTCGAATCCGTGTCCTGCCAGCGCCCGTCCAACGACTCCGTCAAAACGCGCCAGGACGAAACCGTGGGCGAACACCCGGCGGAACCATGAACTCGGCGACGGCCGACAAGCCACCGCCGGAGCGCGGGCCACCCCGCCAGCCGTCTTGACGTCCATCAATGTCGCTCGTGGTATGCGAAGTTGCGCGGTCCGAGTGAGGGCTTGTCACGTTGCGCCGAGCGTGGGCCCATTCGTCGACCCACTGGATCACAGGGCAAACGTGGCATACGACGAGCCCCGCTCGTATATGCAAAGGACGAGACCGGGGAACGGGTCGGGGCCGATCGAGCGATAGAGACGCAAACATATGGGGTGTCTTGAGCGGCTTGGCCCGTCAGCGCGCGAGACTGCCCAGGGCTCGGACGGCCTGCCCACTGCCCGGCAGCGAACCCCGCCGCAGCAGGGCCACGCCGGCCAGGATGATCGCGCCGCCGACGATCTGGATCGGGCGGATGGGTTCGGCCAGGAAGATCGCCGCCATCCCGACCGCGAGCGCCGGGACGAGGAACTGGAGCGCGGTGATCCGGGTCGGTCCCAGCAGTTTCACACCGTGGAAGACGATCACGTTCGCAAAGCCTGCCGCGAGCGTCCCTGAGTAGAGGATGGCGAAGAACACGGGCGGCCCGATCCCCGTCAGCCCGCCGGAGACCCCGTCGGTGACGAGCTGGGCGATACCGATCGGCGCCATGAACACCGTCCCGGCGAGGATCGCCCAGGTGGTCGTGACCAGCGGCGAATGCCGGCGTAGCATGTTCGAGCCCAGGACCGTGTAGACCGCCCAGCATCCCGCCGCGAGCAGGGTCAACAGGTCGCCCACGAGCGATACCCCGAGGGCGAGCCCCTGCCCGGCCGCGATCACGAGTGCGACGCCCGCCAGCGAGATGAAGGCGCCGGCCAGCTTCACCGCGTTCGGGCTGTCGGCCCCCGTCGCCATCGCCAGGAGCGCGGTCATCACCGGCGTCGCTGCGATCAGCAGCGCCGAATCACCGGCGGGGATGGTCTGGAGCGCGACCGGCCACAGGATCTGGTAACAGCCGAACCCGATGACACCGAGGAGCAGGATCGGGACCACGTCGCCGCGCGGCAGGCGGATCGCCCCCTCGCGCCAGCGCAGCAGGACGAGCAGGGTCACCGACGCGATGCAATAGCGCAGGAAGGTGAAGCCGACCGGCGGCAGGATGCCGATCGCGCCCTTGACCACGATGAAGTTGCCGGCCCAGAAGACCATGACGATGAGGACGGCGAACTCGGCAAGTCGTCGATCGCGCGCGCTCGCGGGGCTGGGGCGGGCGGCAGCCCGCTCGCGCGGGCCGGACAGTTCGACGCCCGCCGGTCCGGCGGGCGTCTCGTAGGGCTCGACGTTCGGGTCGATGTGGATCAGGCGCCTTCCTGGTCGAGCTCGAGCAGCTCCTCGTCGTCCTCCTCCGTGACCTTGAGCCAGACGAAGAGTCCGGCGAGGACGGCGAGCGGGATCACGATGAGTGCCGCGAGGGTGATCCCCAGCGCGACGGCGACGGTCTTGAGTGCCTTCATGGCCTACCTCCGAGTGGGTGTGGGATGGATGGTCGACAGCTATTTCTTGGGGCTGGGTTCGGCCTTCTTGGGATCCGGTTCGGCGTGCCGCAGGGCCGGCCCTCGGGTCACCATATCCTCGATGTCCTCGCGCGTGAATTCCGCGAGCTCGTGTCGGGAGCCGGCCTGACCGCTCATCAGGAGCCGCAGGACGAATGCGCCCCCCTGTTCGAAGAAGAAGACATCGCGCGGCTTCTGGTCGTCCATGTAGCGGCCGATGACGCGGAATGCCGACTCGTAGTAGCCCGTCTGATGACCGGGAGGCGTCCCGCGGCGGGCCCCCGCTTCCTCCATGAATCGGACGATGTCGTCATCGAGGAACGTCAGGGTCTCCTTCGACTGCGTGCCGATGCTGTCGGACCACGTCCCGGTGCTCGCGCCCGAAAGGACCAATCCCTGGACGATGAAGCCATCGGGTGCCTCGAGGAGCAGGACGTCCTTCATCCCGCGCTGGTCGAGGAACGCCCCGATCGAGCGAAAGACCTCCTCGAAGTCCTGGCGGGGGCTGCCCTCATAGATCCGCATGCGCTCGGGGGTCCTCCGGGTCGGGACCCGAACGTCGGGTCCGCCCGAGTGTAACTAGGGACCCGGCGAGCGGCAAGGCGGACGATCCTCCGACGGGCGGCATCGCCGATCGGCCTCGGCGTCACCGTGTGGCCGGTCCCCGGACGAGTCGCACGGCAAGCTCGGCCGCGAACCGCACATCGTTCACGATGAGTGACGTATTGGCGCGTACCGAAGCGCCATCGGTCAGGACCGCGATGCGTGCGAGCAACCATGGGGTGAGCGCCGGTCCGGCGATCCTCGCCTCAGGGGCTTCGGCGACGGCACGATCGACGGCCTCGCGCGCGACCTCGTCGGGGAGCGCATCCGCGCTCGGGACCGGGACGCAGACCAGGATCCCGCCGCCGAGCCCGAGCCCGAGGTGCACACCGACGAGATCCCCCGCGGCCGCGACGTCCGCCACCGATGCCGGTGCTTCAATCCCGGCCGAGCGAGCGTAGAACCCGGGCAGCTCGGCCTGACCGACGGCGACGACCGGCACGCCGCGGGTCTCGAGGTATTCCAGCGTCGCCGGGACGTCGAGGATCGCCTTCGGGCCAGCACAGACCACCGCTATCGGCGTACGGGCGAGCTCCTCGAGGTCGGACGAGATGTCGAACGTGGCGCCTCCCCCACCGAGCGCGCCGCGATGGACGCCACCGATCCCGCCCGTCGCGAGGACGAGGATCCCCGCCGCGTGCGCGGCGATCATCGTCGACGAGACCGTGGTCGCGGCCCAGCCACCGTCCGCGAGGGCCGCGGCCAGGCCCGGGCGCGACGCCTTCCGGACGGAGCCGGGCGCAGCCGTGGCCAGGGCTTCCAGCGCGGACTCGCCCAGGCCGACCAGGAGTCGCCCGGCGTTGATCGCGACCGTCGCGGCGACCGCGCCCGAAGCCCGGACGGCCGCCTCGGACGCGCGCGCGACCTCGAGGTTCTGCGGATACGGGAGGCCGTGGCTGATGAGCGTCGACTCGAGCGCCACGACCGGTCGGCCGTCGGCCAGCGCGGCCGCGACCTCAGGGCTGATCTCGAGTCGGTCGGCGATCATCGCCCGCCCTCAGGCAAGCGGCAGTTCGGGCCGGGCCGATGCGAGCTGGCGGGCCGCCGCCCGGTGACCGGCCAGCGCCGCACGCTGGAGCGACGCCGTCAGCGAGCGACCGGCGGCTCGAGCGGCGAACCAGCCGACGAGGAAGCCGGCGTCGAACGCGTCGCCCGCACCGGTCGTGTCGGATGCGTCGATGCGCTCCGTCGCGACCTCGAACCGACCGTGGTCCAGCCCGAGCCGGGTCAGGACGGTGGCTCCCTTGGCCCCCCGCTTGACGACGGCGATCGCCGAGAACTCGAGCAGGCCCTCGACACCGCGCCCACCCAGCAGCGCGTCGGCTTCTGAGGCGTTCGCGAACAGCAGGTCCGGTGCGATCCCCGCGATGAGAGTCCGGGCCGCGCGACGGCCACCCGACATCAGCGGGCCGATCGAGGCGAGATCCACGCTGATCGAGGCACCGGCCGTGCGGGCCAGCTCGATCGCCCGCGCGCCGGCCAGTCCCAGCGGCGGTTCGAGCAGCGAATAGACGGGCAGGTGCAGCGCGTCCGCGCCGGAGAACCAGTCAGGGCGCAGATCGCCGGGTTCGAGCAGGTCCGCGGCGCCTCGCTCCGTCACGAAACTGCGTTCCCCACCGGCCACGACCAGGACAGCGACCCGGCCCGTGCGCGCGCCCGAGACGCGCGAGATGTGCGGGACGACCCCATCGGACCGGATGGCGTCGACCAGCGCGCGGCCGGACCCGTCACGACCGACGGCGGCGATGAGACTCGAGCGCGCCCCCAGCCGGCTCAGCCAGCGGGCCGTGTTGGCGGCGGACCCACCCTGGGCGAGCGCGAGACGACCCGGAACGTCCGTCCCCGACTCTGGCGCGCGCTGCGCCGTGACGACGACATCGAGCAACAGATCGCCCAGGACGACGATCCTGGCGGGTCCGGAACCCCGCGTCCCTGAGCCCGTCGCCCGACCGGGGCGACCCGGCCGTCGAGGGCGACCCGGGCGTCGTGGCCTGCCGGGTCGAGCAGGACGGGGGAGCTGCGGCATCAGCGGAGAATAGCCCGGCCACGACTACAATGGCCGGACCTGCACGAACGCGCCAGCCACCACCGACGGAGGCCGCCCCATGACCGTGGCCACGGATCTCGACCTGCTTTCCATCGACACCATCCGCACGCTCTCGATCGATGCCGTCCAGAAGGCGAATTCGGGTCACCCGGGCGCCCCGATGGGCGCGGCCCCGATGGCGTATGTGCTGTGGACCCGCTTCCTGCGTCACGCACCGACCCACCCCGACTGGCCCGACCGCGATCGCTTCGTGCTCAGCGCCGGCCATGCCAGCATGCTGCTCTACTCGCTCCTCCACCTGACCGGATATGGGGTTTCGCTCGACGACGTCGAACAGTTCCGCCAGTGGGGCAGCATCACCCCAGGGCACCCCGAATACCGCCTCACGCCGGGCGTCGAAGCGACGACCGGGCCGCTCGGGCAGGGCTTCGCCAACGCGATCGGGATGGCCATCGCCGAGCGCCGGCTCGCCGCCGAGTTCAACCGGCCCGACGCGACGATCGTCGATCACTGGACCTACGTCCTCGCGTCGGACGGTGACCTCCAGGAGGGCATCGCGTCCGAGGCGGCAAGCCTGGCCGGCCACCTGCGTCTGGCCAAGCTCGTGGTCCTCTACGACGACAACCACGTGCAGCTCGACGGTCCGACCTCGATGGCCTGGTCGGAGGATGTGCCGGAACGCTTCGAGGCCTACGGCTGGCACGCCCAGCGCGTCGAGGACGGCAACGACATCGCCGCCATCGAGGCCGCGATCGAGACGGCGCGGGACGATGGGCGGCCGAGCCTCATCGCGGTCCGGACGCACATCGGCTACGGCAGCCCGAACAAGCACGACAGCCAGAAGGCGCACGGCTCGCCGCTCGGGCCCGAGGAGGTGCGGCTGACCAAGGAGGCGTACGGCTGGGACCCCGATCGCTCGTTCTTCGTCCCGGACGCGGCACGCGACCACTTTCGGTCGGCGATCGCGGCCGGCGACGCGCTCGTCGCCGATTGGCAGTCTCGGTTCCATGCCTATCGCGCCGCCCACGCGGACGAAGCCGCCGAGTTCCGGCGGCGGGTGACACGGGCCTGGCTCGCCGACGGCTGGGACGCAGACCTCAAGACCTACGAGACGGGGACCGAGATCGCGACGCGGAACGCCGGTCAGGACGCGATCCAGGCGCTGGCCCCGCGGGTCCCAGAACTGTTCGGCGGCGCGGCCGATCTGTCCGAGTCGAACCTGACCGACATCAAGGGCGAACCGAACTTCAGCGCCGACGAAGCGGGCCGGAACCTGCGCTTCGGCGTCCGCGAACATGGCATGGGCGGCATCAGCAACGGGCTCGCCTACCACGGCGGCTTCCTGCCCTATTGCGCGACGTTCCTGACATTCAGCGATTACATGCGCGGATCCGTCCGGCTGGCGTCGCTGTCCGGGATCCATGTCGTCTACGTCTGGACCCACGATTCCGTCGGGCTCGGCGAGGACGGCCCGACCCACCAGCCGGTCGAGCACTACGCGGCGCTCCGGGCGATCCCGAACCTCTACTTCGTCCGGCCGGGTGACGCGAACGAGACGACCGCTGCCTGGGCACTCGCCGCGGAGCGCACCGACGGTCCGGTCGCGCTCGCGCTCACTCGCCAGAAGCTCCCCACGCTGGCCGGCACCGACCGCCTTGCCCGGGAAGGCGTCGCGCGCGGCGGCTACATCCTGCGCGAGGCCTCAGGCGGCTCCCCCGAGCTCATCATGATCGGGACCGGTTCGGAGCTCCAGCTCGCCTTCGCGGCCGCCGAGGCGCTCGACGCCGAAGGCATCCCGACGCGTGTCGTCTCGCTCCCGTGCTGGGAGCGGTTCGACCTCCAGGATCAGGCCTACCGCGACAGCGTCCTGCCACCTGCCGTCCACAAACGTGTCAGCGTCGAGATCGGGGTCTCGTTCGGGTGGGAGCGCTGGGTCGGTGACGAGGGTGCGATCATCGGGCTCGATCATTACGGTGCGTCGGCTCCCGCCGGCACGATCTTCGAACACTTCGGCTTCACGTCGGAGCGGGTCACCGACGTCGCCCGACGGGTGGTGCGCGAGGGTCTGCGCGGTCGCATCCCGACGCTCGATCCCGGCCATTTCGGCCGCCACCCCACGATCGGGGCCGGTCAATCCGGGGTCGCCCGGACCGGGAGTTCCGACCCCGGCCACTCCTGACCCCAGGGGGTACCATCGCGAACGACGGGAACGCGGTCCCGACCGGTACCGCGACGCGAAGCCGCAAGGTGGATGACGATGACGGATCAACTACGCCCCGAGCCCGATGACGAACGTGACAGCAGCGAGGTCGTGACCGGACCGATCGGCGACGCCAACCTCGTCGATCCGA
>DAIOXD010000061.1:0-9167 GCA_036758145.1 Candidatus Limnocylindrales bacterium | reverse complement strand
CGCCGAGCGCCGTGACGAGCTGGTCCGGCCAGCGTTCGCTCGTTCGCACCGAGGTGCCGATCGTGCACGAGTCGCCGAGCGCGACGTAGCGCAGGTCCGTGGTCAGACTCGTACCCGGAGGGCCTGGAGACCACGCAGCACGAAGGTCGGCTTCCAGCGGGGCGGCTCCACCAGCTCGATCTCCGGCACCCGCCGGAGCAGCGACTCGAAGGCGATCCCGAGCTCGAGCTTGGCAAGCGGAGCGCCGAGGCAGTAGTGGATCCCTGCGCCGAACGAGAGGTACGGGTTCGGATCGCGCGCGAGGTCGAGCGCTTCCGGTCGATGGAAGGCGTCAGGGTCCCGGTTGGCCGAGCCGAACAGGAGCGCGACCTCGTCGCCCCGCGGGATCGCCACCCCCTCGACCTCGATCGGCTCGAGGACCCAGCGTTCGAAGAGCGAGAGCGGCGTGTCGTAGCGGAGCAGCTCTTCGATCGCCCTGGGCAGGAGCGGCGGGTCGGCGCGCAGGCGGGCGAGGGCGTCGGGGTGCTGGAAGAGCGTCCACCAGCCGTTGCCGGCGCCGTTGACCGACGCCTCGTGGCCCGCGTTGAGCAGGAGGACGCACGTGCCGATCAGCTCGGCTTCGGTCAGCGTGTCGCCATCGTCGACGACCGCTGCCAGTGCGCTGATCAGGTCGTCGCCCGGGCGTCGCCGGCGCTCGGCCAAAAGGTCGCGCAGGTACGCCCCGAACTCGAGACTCGCCTGGACCGCCTTCTTCGCCGCCGCCTCGGGTGTGTCGAGCTCGTACATCAGGCAGATGTCGGCCGACCACGGACGGAGGAGGTGGCGGTCCGCCTCGGGAACGCCAAGCAGCTCGGCGATGACGGTCACCGGGAGCGGCTCCGCGAACTGGGCGATGAGATCGACCTCGCCCGCGCCCCCGAACTCGTCGATGAGCCCGTCCACGATCGCGCCGATGCGCTCGCGCATCGCTTCCACGGTCCGTGGCGTGAATGCCTTGAGCACGAGGCGACGGAGGCGCGTGTGATCGGGCGGTTCCATGTCGAGGATGCCGGCGTCGTTGAGCTCGTGGAACGGGGCGTGCCAGGCGGGTGGGTCGGGGCGCCCCATCTCGGCGTGCGTCGATCGATGGAGATAGGTCCGCCCGAGCCGCCGGTCGCGCAGCAGGCGGTTCACGTCCGCATGCCGGGACAGGAGCCACTGGTTGGTCGCCGGGTTCCACAGGATCGGGTGATCCTCACGGAGGCGTCGATAGACCGGGTACGGATCGGCGATGAACGCTGGGTCGGCCGGATCGAACCCGAGCTCGGCCGGCGTGACGGCGCGCGGATCGACCGCCGACCCCGTCACGCGAAGCGCCCGACGGCGTCGACGACGATATCCATGAGCCGCGAACGGTCGATCTCGAGACCGACCTCGGCGTTCGGCTTGCGACCGGTCGTCCCGGCCCGGTCGGCGACGGTCCGGCCGCGCGTCTCGACCCCGGCCGTCTCGACATCGATGCGCATCGTCTCGGAGCCGACCAGGTCCGGCTGGGCCAGCCACGCCACCGCGACCGCGTCGTGGATCGGCGGACCGCCCCAGCCATACCGCTCGCGATGATGGATCCCGAAGAACCGCATGAGGTCCGCGAAGACGCTTCCTGCCCTCGTCCCGAGCCCATCGAGCCGGGCGATGTCGTCGGGCAGGACGAGTGCCTGATGGGTGACGTCGAGCCCGGCCATCCAGATCGCGATCCCGGACGCGAAGACGATCGCCGCCGCCTCGGGGTCGGCCCAGATGTTGAACTCCGCCGATGGGGTGGTGTTGCCCTCGCTCAACGAGCCGCCCATCAGCCAGATCCCGGCGATGCGCTCGTGGAGCGACGGCGCGGCCCGGAGCAGGAGGGCGATGTTGGTGAGCGGGCCTGTCGCCACCAGCGTGACGGGCTCCTCGGCCTCGCGCAGCAGCGCGATGGCGAGCTCGAGTGCCGTTCGTTCGACCGGGCCGAACGCCGGCTCGGGAAGGTCGGCGCCGTCGAGGCCCGAGGCACCATGGACGTCGACCGGGACCCATGCCTCGCGCAGGATCGGCGACGCAGCGCCGGCCGCGACCGGGACGTCGGAGCGGCCCAGCAAGGTCAGGACGCGGAGGGCGTTGCGGGTGGTCCGATCGAGCGGCGCGTTGCCCGCGACGGTGGTGATCGCCAACGGCCGGAGCTCCGGCCGAGCGAGTGCCAGGACGATCGCGAGTGCGTCGTCGTGGCCCGGATCGCAATCGAGGATGAGCGGGATGCTGGCCACCGGCGGAGCTTATCGCAGTGGCCCTGAGCGGGGCGCAGGACCCGAAATCCTCCCGCTTGCCGCCCGACACGTGCGGTCGCTACGATGTGCGCCAGCGGTCGACCTGGAGGGTCGGCTGTTTTCCGGCCGAACGCGATCCCTGGTCAGCTGACCGTCGCGGACGATTCGGTCTTGGAATTTGGAGGAGGACAGATGCGAATCCGCAGCACTGGACTGACCCTGTTCATGGGCCTGTCCATCCTGGTCGCCGCCTGTAGCAATGGGGCGAGCACCGCCCCATCGACTGCAGCAACGACCACTCCGACGGCCGCCGGATCGACGGAGCCAACCAGCTCCGGTTCCACCGAGCCGTCGCCCGCCGCCTCGGTGGTCCAGAAGCCGAACCTCAAGATCGGCGTCGTGACCGACATCGGCACGCTCGACGACAAGAACTACAACGAGTACACGGACAAGGGCGTCCTCGCCGCGGCCTCCGCGCTCGGGGCTCCCGTGCCGCCGGCCGTCGTCCCCAAGGACGCGTCGGAATACGCCACCCTCATCCAGGCCTACGTCGACCAGAAGTTCGAGATGATCGTCACGGTCGGCTTCAACCTGGCGGCGGCGACCGGTGCGGCCGCGGTCAAGAACAAGGACATCCAGTTCATCGGCATCGACCAGTCGCCGATCTGCCTGACGCCCGACGGCAAGGCGGACTTCACGTTCCCGTGCCCCAATGACCCGAAGACGGTCGCACCGAACTACGTCTCCATCGAGTTCCAGGAAGACCAGGCCGGCTATCTCGCCGGGATCATCGCGGCGTCCGTCAGCAAGACCGGGACGATCGGGGCGATCGGCGGCACGACGCTGTGCGCTCCGTGCGTGCGCTACATCCAGGGCTATGTACTCGGCGCGCAGTCGGTCAACCCGTCGATCGTCGTCAAGACGGCGTACGTCACCAACGACTTCTCCAACGCCGCGTTCAACGACCCGGTCGGTGGCAAGAAGTTCGCCCAGTCGTTCATCACGACCAACAAGGTGGACGTCCTCTTCCAGGTGGCCGGCAAGACCGGCAACGGCGTCCTCGACGCTGCCTGTGCGGCCAACATCTACGGCGTCGGCGTCGACGTCGACCAGGCCATCTCCTACCCGAATGCGGCGGCCTGCATCGTGACCAGCGCGGAGAAGCACCTCCAGGTGGCGACCGGGCAGGTGATCGAGCAGCTGGCCTCCGGTCAGAAGCTGGCGGGCGACATCCTGTTCGACGCCAAGACGAACGGCATCGGTGCCTCGCCGGGCCACGATCTCGCGTCGCTCATCACCCCGGACATCCAGTCCAAGGTCGACGCGGCGATGGCGGCGATGGTCGCCGGCACGCTCAAGACCTGCCCCGATACCGGCTGCGGCGTCTACACGAAGCCGTAACCTTCCCCGTCACTGTCCGAGCGGGTCGGCCGATCGTCGGCCGGCCCGCTCTTGACAACCCGAACCGAGGGGTCGCAGCGGCGATGACCAGCCCGGTCGAAGCGGTTCGAGCGCCCGCTCTCGAGATGCGCGGCATCACGAAGCGGTATCCCGGCGTCGTCGCCAACGACCATATCGACCTCGACGTCCGACCGGGCGAGATCCACGCCCTGCTGGGCGAGAACGGCGCCGGCAAGACGACCCTCATGAACATCCTCTACGGCCTGGCCCGGCCGGACGAGGGTGAGATCCTGCTCGACGGCGAGCCCGTCCGCATCTCCGGTCCATCGGATGCCATCGCGCGTGGCATCAACATGGTCCACCAGCACTTCATGCTGGTCCCCGTCTTCACCGTCGCCGAGAACATCCTGCTCGGCGAGGAGACGATGGCCGGTCCCATCTTCCTCGACCGCAAGGAGGCGAGCCGGCGCATCCGCGAGCTCGGTACGCGCTTCGGCTTCGAGATCGACCCCGACGCCAAGGTCGGCTCGCTCTCGGTCGGCTGGCAGCAGCGCGTCGAGATCCTCAAGGCGCTCTACCGCGACGCCCGGATCCTCGTCCTCGACGAGCCCACGGCGGTCCTGACGCCGCAGGAGACCGAGGAGATCTTCGGCGTCCTTCGACGTCTCGCCCAGCAGGGCCACAGCATCCTGTTCATCAGCCACAAGCTGTACGAGGTCCTCGAGATCGCCGACCGGATCACTGTCATCCGGCGCGGCAAGGTCGTCGGCCAGCGGATCCCGTCCGAGACCGATGAGGCGGACCTCGCGGCGATGATGGTCGGTCGCTCGGTCGAGTTGACCGTCGACCGCGGCGAGTCGCATCCGGGCGAGACCGTCCTGCGCGTGTCGGGCCTGGAGGTCGCCGACGATCGAGGCAATCCGGCCGTGCGCGGCGTGGATCTCGAGGTCAAAGGGGGCGAGATCCTCGGCATCGCGGGCGTCGCCGGCAACGGCCAGGACGAGCTGGTCGAGGCGATCATCGGTCTGCGCAAGGTCGCCGACGGCCGGATCGAGTTGTCCGGCGAGGACGTCACCTCGAACGCGCCACGCGAGATGAACGAGGCAGGCGTCGCCTACGTGCCCGCCGACCGGCATCGCTTCGGGCTCGTCCTGCCGTTCTCGCTGGCGGACAACATGGTCCTGACGAGTTATTACCGGTCCCCGTTTGCGCGCGGCGTGCTGCGCGACTTCGACGCCACCGAGAAGGCCGCCTCGGAGGGCATCGCCAAGTACGACGTCCGCGCCCCCTCGCCCGACGTGCCGGCGAGCACCCTGTCGGGCGGCAACCAGCAGAAGCTGGTCGTCGCGCGCGAGTTCGACCGCCCGCTCAAGCTGGCCATCCTCGACCAGCCGACTCGCGGGCTCGACGTCGGCAGCATCGAGTTCATCCATCGCCAGGCGATCCGGATGCGCGACGAGGGAACGGCCATCCTGCTGGTCTCGGCCGAGCTCGACGAGGTCCTCGAGATGTCCGATCGGATCGCGGTCATGTATCGCGGCCGGATCGTCGCGACGGTCGATGGCCGGACGGCCGACAAGAACCGGGTCGGCCTCCTGATGGCGACCGGCGGTGAGGCTCGTGACGCGACGGATGCGGCCGGCACGGCCGGGACTGCCGGCACCTCCGGCTTCGCGGGGATCGGCGCGTGACGACGGTCGCCGAGGCCCGGCGCAGCCTGCCGGGGCAGATCTGGGCGATCGGCGGCCTGCCGTTCATCTCGATCGTGCTTGCCCTCGTGGTCGGGGCCGTGGTCATCCTGGTGTCGGAGCTCCTCCTCCCCGACCACGTCTTCGACTGGACCTTGCCGGTAACGGCCTACCTGGCCCTCATCGAGGGGTCGCTCGGCAGTCCCGACAACGTCATCAAGACCTTCGTCGCGAGCGTCCCGCTGGTCCTCGCCGGGTTGTCGGTCGCCCTCGGCTTCAAGGCCGGTCTGTTCAACATCGGTGCGCAGGGCCAGTTCCTGGTCGGCGCCCTCGGCGCGGTCACGGTCGGCGTCGCGTTCGGCCAGGCCCCGGGGCTGGTGGCCATCCCCATGGCGGTCCTGGCCGGCTTGCTCGCGGGTGCGGCGTGGGGCTTCATCCCGGGCGTCCTCAAGGCGGTCTCCGGCGCCCACGAGGTGGTCACCACGATCATGCTCAACTACGTCGCGATCTCGCTCCTGGCGTGGGCCGTCAGCGGACCGCTGAAGGTGGTGGGCTCGCCCTCGCCGATCACCCACGACGTCGGGAACGCGGCGTTCCCGATCCTCATCGGCACGACCGGGCACCTGGGCATCTTCATCGCGCTCGCGATGGTCGTGGCCGTGCGCTGGCTGCTGTACAAGACCACCTTGGGGTTCGAGATCCGGACGGTCGGCGCGAACCCCGACGCGGCCCGCTACGCCGGGATGCGGCCCAAGGTCCTGATCGTCATGACGATGTCGATGTGCGGCCTGCTGGCCGGGCTGGCCGGCGCGTGCATCGTCCTGGGCGTGACCCATTCGATGACGAGCGCCTTCGGGACGACGGTCGGCTTCGACGCCATCGCCGTGGCGCTGCTCGCCCGCTCGAACCCGGTCGGCATCATCTTCTCCGGCCTGCTCTTCGGCGCGATGCGGGCCGGAGCCGGCTTGATGCAGATCAACGCCAAGATCCCGCCCGAGCTGATCGACGTCATCCAGGCATTGATCCTGCTCTTCCTGGTGATCGGACCGGTCCTTACGCGGGTCCTCAAGCTGCGCGGTGTCAGCGGGAGCCTCGGGGCGACCGAGACGATCACCAAGTCATACGCCAGCGAGTCGGCGCCCTGATGGACCCGCTGATCAGCGCCCTGTATGCCATCCCGGTGCTTGGGTTCCTCTTCCATTTCGCCGGCTATCTCATCGAGGTCCTGCCGCTCAACGCGGCGATCATCTGGCAGTCGGCCACGCCGATCGTCCTCGCCGCCCTGTGCGGGGTGATGTGCGAACGTTCCGGGGTCGTCAACATCGGCATCGAGGGGATGATGCTGACGGCGGCCTTCGTCGGCTGGATCGTCGGGATCATCCTGGCTCCGCTCCTGCCGGCCGATCCGTCGCCCTTCTTCGGGGTGACACCGGCGCTCCTCATCGCCTTCGTCGTTGCGGTCGCGTCGGCGGTCCTGGTCGCCCTCCTTCACGCCTGGCTCTCGATCACGGTGCGCGCCGACCAGATCATCAGCGGCACGATCATCAACATCCTCGCGGCGGGGCTGACGGCCTACATCTACACGATCGTCTCGCGCAACTCGCCCGAGAGCGCGGGGGCGTTCGCGGCGTTCGTGCCACCCGCGGATCTCACCAACCTCCCGGTGATCGGCTGGATCCTGGCGATGTTCCTCGAGCAGGGCCCGATCGCCATGTCGGTCATCGTCATCGTCATCGGCTTCCAGGTCTGGCTCTTCCGGTCACGCTGGGGACTCCGCTCGCGGGCGGTCGGCGAGCACCCCAAGGCGGCCGAGACGGTCGGCATCGACGTCATCCGGGTCCGCTACCGAAACGTGCTGTACGGCGGCGTCCTGGCCGGGCTGGCCGGCGCCTACCTCTCGATGGAGGCCAGCAACTCGTTCAACGCCGGGATCACCGGCGGACGCGGGTTCATCGGGCTGGCGGCGATGATCGTCGGCCGCTGGACGCCGCTCGGCGCGTTCGGGGCCGCGCTGCTCTTCTCGTCGTCGCAGGCGCTCGGGCAGATCATCAAGTTCGCTTCGCCGAGCGGCGACCTCGGCGACGTGATGCTGTCGGTCCCGGGCCAGTTCTACGACGCCCTGCCATACCTGGTGACGATCATCGTCCTGGCCGGCTTCGTGGGCCGGAGCATCCCGCCCGCCGCCGACGGGCAGCCCTACGAGCGCGAGGCCGCGAGCTGACGCGCGAGGAACGCGATCGTGCCGCGGCCTTCCTGGCTCTCCATGCCGGCCGCGGATCCGTCCCGATCCTGGACGACGCGGGGATCGAGCGCGCGCTCAGGGCGACCCGCCGGATCGCGGTCGTGGGAGCGTCCTCGAACCCCGAGCGGCCGTCGTTCGGCGTCTTCCGCTACCTGGTCGAGGCGGGCTTCGAGTGCGTCCCGATCAACCCGAACGAGCGGGAAGTCCTGGGCGTCGTCGCCTTCCCGTCGATCGCGGCGGCCGTCGCGGCGGCCGGGTCGTTCGAGATGATCGACGTCTTCCGGCGCTCCGAGTTGTGCGTCGCCCACGCCCGCGAAGCCGTCGCCGCCGGAGCGCGGTTCCTGTGGCTCCAGCTCGGGGTCGTCAACTGGGACGCGGCCGCGATCGCACACGACGCCGGCCTCGAGGTCGTGATGGATCGCTGTACCGCCATCGAATGGCGCCGGGTGCGCCTCAGCGGATGAGGAACCCCAGGAAGACGAGGACGATCCCGACGACCGCGATCGCGGCGCCGATCTGGACCTGGCGGCGGAGGATCGCCATCGCCACCGAGGCGCCGGTCGTGCTGTCATCCCGGATCCCGCCGCGCCACGCCCCGTAGCGCGCGGCATTGGCGTCCTGCGCCTTGAGTGCCCGGTAGCGCGCCCACGGACCACGCGCCCGCGAATAGCCGATGGCGATCAGGGCGATCCCGATCAGCCAGCCTGCGATGTTCAACGGCCCCACCCGTTCAGCCCTCCGTTCGATCTGCCTCGAGTCGGTCGCGGACCGCGGCCTGGACGAGCGCCGCGTTCGCCTGGCCGCGGGTGGCCTTCATGACCTGCCCGACCAGGAATCCGATGGCTTGCGCCTTACCCGCACGATAGTCGGCGACGGCCGCCGGGTTCGCGGCCAGGGCCTCGTCGACGGCGGTCGCGACCGCCCCGCTGTCCGAGATCTGGCGGAATCCGTGAGCGGAGACGATCGCGGCGGCAGCCTCGCCGGTGGACGCGTGCGCCTCGAGGACCTCGCGGCCTTGCGCGCGCGAGATCGAGCCGTCGACCACGGCCGCGACGATCGCCCCGAACTCCGCGGCGGAGACCGTCAGCGGGCCATCCGACGCGCGACGGAGCCGCAGGTACTCCCCGGTCACCCAATTCGCGACCGGCTTGGGCTCGAGCGCGGGCATCGTCGCCAAGGTCGCCTCGAAGAGCGTCGTCGCGTCGGGATCGGCCACGAGGACCGCCGCGTCGTACGCGCTCAGCCCCATCTCGTCCCGGTAGCGCGTCCGCCGCGCCGCGGGCAGCTCCGGCAACCCGGCCCGGATCTCCGCGAGCCAGGTCGCGTCCAGATGGAGCGGCGGCAGGTCGGGTTCCGGGAAGTAGCGGTAGTCGTCGGATGTCTCCTTGACCCGCATCCGATAGGTCTCCCCGCGCGGCTCCGACCAGCCGCGAGTCTCCTGGAGGAGGGTCTCGCCGGCATCGAGGGCGGCCGACTGGCGCTCGATCTCGAAGGCGATCGCTCGCTCCACCGCGCGGAAGGAGTTCATGTTCTTGACCTCGACCCGCGTCCCGAACG
>DAIOXD010000060.1:1739-9210 GCA_036758145.1 Candidatus Limnocylindrales bacterium | reverse complement strand
ATCTCGATCATCGATCCTCCGTCAGCGACGCCTGGGCGAGAAGCAGGAGCGTCGGGCGGTCGTTGAGGGCGGGATCCGCGATGACGCGCTCGAGCAGCTCGTCAAGGATGCGCCCGAGGAGCGGTCCCTGTGTCAATCCGAGTTCCGATATCAGGTCGGCGCCGTCCACCGCGAGCCCGTGTCGGTCGAGGACGACCTTGGCGGCCAGCTCGGCCGCGACCCGTGTCCGGAGCTCGTCGAGCCGGCCGGCCGAGCCCGGGAGCCCGGAGCCGATGTTGTCCGCCTCCCGGAGCGCAAGCGATTCGTCGAGTGCGCCGTCGCCGATGGTCGCCATCTTGCCGATGAACCGGCGGACCGCGGCGTCCGACCAGTTCGCCTCGTAGCTGAACATGTGCTGGCGGACGAGCTCGACGACCCGGTCGCGCACGGCCCGTGGCTCGTGAAGCCGGTCCAGAAAGGCGCCCGCCAGCTCTGCCCCGACGGCATCGTGGCCGAGGAAGTGGCCCTCCGAGTAGGTCGCGGGCTTGCCGATGTCATGCAGCAACGCGGCAAGCCGGACGACCGGCCGCTCCGCCGGGACCGCATCCACGGACCGCAGCGTGTGGTCCCACAGGTCCTCACCCGCCACCTTGTTCTGGGCGATACCCCGCTGGGCGGCGAGCTCGGGCGAGATCCCGGCGAGGAGCCCCGTCCCCGAGAGCAGCCGCAAGCCGACTGACGGCGCCGGCGCGCCCAGCAGCTTGTCGAGCTCGGCGGCGATCCGCTCGCCCGACAGGTGGACGACCAGTTGGGCGCGTTCCTCGATCCCGGCGAGGGTGGCCGCCTCGACCGTGAATCCGAGCGTCGCCGCGAGCCGGACGGCCCGGATCATCCGAAGCGCGTCCTCCTCGAAGCGGGCGCGCGGCTCGCCGACGGCACGCAGGACTCGGGCGCGGGCATCGGCCAGGCCACCGTATGGATCGACCAGCGACGGGGCATCGCCCGACTGCGCGCCCCATGCCATCGCGTTGACGGTGAAGTCGCGGCGCGCCAGGTCGACCTCGATCGTGTCGCCGAATTCGACGCGGTGCGGTCGTCGGAAGTCGGCGTACTCGTGGTCGGTCCGGAAGGTGGTGATCTGGAACGGCTTGCCGTCACTGCGGATCGCGACCGTCCCGAACCGGTTCTCGTAGACGGCGCCGGGGAAGAGCTCGATGAGTCGCTCGGGACGTGCGTCCGAGGCGAGGTCCCAATCGAACGGCTGCCGCTCGAGGACGATGTCGCGCAACGATCCGCCCACGACATAGGCGGCGTGGCCCGCGCCCCAAAGCGTCCGGAGCAGCCCTTGGACGGATCCCGGGACGGCGTCCCGGATGGCAGCCTGGATCGCGGCGGACGCCGCCGGATCGGTCAGTTGCGACCCAGGAAGAGGTACGAGCGCCAGGCCTCGTTGTGGTCGTCGGCGAGGTACGGCGTGAACAACGAATAGATGTCACTGCGCGGCTCGAAGGGCGGTCGCAGGAGACGGAAGCGCGCCTCGTCGAGGAGCTTGCCGCCCTTGCGGTGGTTGCAGGCCTTGCACGCCGCGACGAGGTTCTCCCAGGTGTGGCCACCGCCGCGATGGCGCGGGACGATATGGTCGAGGGTCAGGTCGTGGGACTGGCGGCCGCAGTACTGGCAGGTATGCCGATCCCGGGCGAAGACCTCGCGCCGAGACAGCTTGACGCGCGGTCGCGGCCGGCGGATCTGGTACTGCAGACGGATCACCGACGGCGCGCGGAATTCGGTCCGCGGCGTCCGGATCACCTGGTGGTCGTATTCGATCACTTCGGCCTTCTCGCCGAAGACGAGACGGAAGGCGCGAGGCAGGTTGCAGACGTTGAGCGGCTCGTAATTCTGGTTGAGTACGAGTACGACACCGTTCATTTCGCCGGACGATAGCAGAACGTCCGGAACGTGCCGCGCCTTCGCGCTATGGTCGCCCGGTGGCCGCCCCCGTGGCCGGATCCCAGCCCCCGGCCTGCCCGACCTTGGTGGCCAATGGCCGGCCCAGCGCCTCGGCGATGAAGCGGGCCGCGACGAGCACCCGGTCGAGCGAGACGCCACCCGTCTGCCAGCCCGAAGCGTCCAGGAAATAGACCAGATCTTCCGTGGCGAGATTACCGGCCGCCCCGGGCGCATACGGGCAGCCGCCAGTCCCGCCGGTCGATGAATCGAAGCAGCGAACGCCCGCATCCAACCCGGCCGCGACGTTCGCGAGCGCCGTTCCGCGCGTGTCATGGAAGTGGTAGGCGACGCTGTCCTGCGCCAGCCCGGCTTCGACGGCCAGCCCGGTCAGTGCCGCGACCTGGCCCGGCACGCCGACCCCGATCGTGTCGCCGAAGCAGACCTCGTCCACGCCGAGGTCCCGGAGTCGGAGGGCCACCTCGACCGCGCGCAACGGTTCGACCCGCCCGGTGTACGGGCACCCGAACGCGGTCGAGACGTAGCCGCGCCGCCACCATCCGAGTTCGCCGGCGCGCGCCAAAACCGGCTGGAAGGCAGCGAGCGACTCCTCGATGCTCATCCCGATGTTCGCCTGGGTGAAGGCGTCGGTCGCGGCGGTGAAGACCGCGATCGAATCGGCGCCGGCCGCCTCGGCGCGTGCGAGGCCGCGGAGGTTGGGGACGAGGACCGGGTAGCGGACGCCAGGCGCGCGCGAGAGCCCCGCGAGGAGCTCGTCGGCGTCGGCCAGCTGCGGGATCGCATTCGGGGCGACGAAACTGGTGGCTTCGATCTCGCGCAGGCCGGCCTCGGCGAGCAGTTCGATGAAGCGCGCCTTGGTCGCGGTCGGGATCGGGGTCGCCTCGTTCTGGAGGCCGTCGCGTGGGCCGACCTCGTAGATCCGGACGTGATCGTTCATCGCGTGATCACCGGTCGCGGCGGGAGTGGCCGTCAGACGAGCGGCGGGTCCATCGCCCGCTCGATGCGAGCGACCTCGACCTCGATCCGGCCGAGGAGGTCGATCGCGGCGACGTGATCGGGGCTGCCGTGGGCCGCGGCGTTCCGCCGCCGACGGGTCTCGCGGTGCAGGGCAACGAGCTCCTCGCGCGTCTGGGGGAGCGGCTGGGCGTCGGGTTTGGTGCCGGTCTCGCCGGCGGTGTCGTGGTGGGCCATCGGGTTCCTCCGGATCGAACGGGCCTGAGCGTACCCGAACCGGCGCCGTCAGGGTTCGATGGTGGCGAGGCGCTGGCCGCGCGTGACCTGGTCGGCGGGGTGAACGAGGATCTCGCCGACCCGCCCCGCGATCGATGCGGTCACCACGTGCTCCATCTTCATCGCCTCGAGCGTGACGATCGGATCCCCGACCGCCACGTCCGCGCCGACGGGGACATGGACGTTGAGGACCGCGCCCGGCATCGGGGCGAGGATGTCGGCCGGGCCGGTGGCGCCGGGGAGGCCACGGGCGACCGCCGCCCGGGCCGCGGCGTCGACATCGGGCGCCTGGGCGAGGCGGAACGCGACACTTCGACCGGCGAGGTCGAGATGGACGGTGTCAGCCACCCGGACGGCCGCGACCGAGGACGGCGTGGGGATCGTCGCGGGCGTCGCCGCATCGACATCGACAACCCGGACGACCTCCTCCGCCTCGAGACGGACCGAAGGTGGCGCATTGAGTCGCCAGCCGCCCGCCCATGGATCGGCGCCGACGCCCGGCGCGAGCAGGAGCCTGGCCGCCAGGTCCCACGCCTCGTGCGGGATGGCGGTGTCCGTCGCCCAGTCGTCTGGCGGCCAGATCCGGGTCAGAACGTCGGTGCGCGCATCGCCCGACAGCACGACTGGCTGGCGCACGAGCCAGCGCAGGAACCGCAGGTTCGTGACGACACCGAGGACGACGGTCGCATCGAGGGCGCCCGCCAGGCGCTCGATGGCCATCGCGCGATCCGGTCCCCAGGCGATGATCTTGGCCAGCATCGGGTCGAAGTGAGCGCCGATCTCATCACGGGGCTCGATCCCCGCGTCGACGCGGACGCCGTCGCTCGCGGGCCAATGAAGGGCTTCGATGCGACCGGTCGCCGGCAGGAACCCATCCTCGGCATCCTCGGCGTAGAGGCGGACCTCGACCGCGTGGCCGTTCGCCGTCACGCGGTCGCTGATCGGCGGGTCGAGCCGCTCGAGGGTCGCTCCGGACGCGATCGCCAGCTGGTCCGCGACCAGGTCGCGCCCCGTGACCAACTCGGTGACCGGGTGCTCGACCTGGAGCCGGGTATTCATCTCGAGGAACGCGGGCTGCCCGTTCGCGTCCAGCAGGAACTCGCACGTACCGGCACCTACGTACCCGACGGCGCCGGCGAGGGTCAGGGCGGCTTTCCCGAGGCGCTCGCGGAGAGCGGGGTCGACCGCAGGCGAAGGCGCCTCCTCGAGGATCTTCTGGTGGCGGCGCTGGATCGAGCAGTCGCGTTCCCCGAGCGAGATCCCGTGGCCGTGGCCGTCGAAGAGCACCTGGATCTCGACATGGCGCGCGCCAACGACGAGCCGCTCGAGGATGAGCCGATCGTCACCGAACGCCGCGGCGGCCTCGCGGCGGGCGGCACCGATCCCGTCGAGCAGTCGATCGGGTTCGCGAACGGTCCGCATCCCCTTGCCGCCGCCGCCCGCCGAGGGCTTGAGCAGGAGTGGAAAACCGATCCGCTCGGCGGCCGCGACGAGGGCCTCGTCCGATTGATCCGCCTCGTCGTAGCCGGGAAGGACGGGGACGCCCAGGGACGCGGCGAGATGGCGGGCGGCAGCCTTGTCGCCCATCGCTCGGATCGCTCCCGGCGGTGGGCCGACCCAACGGATGGCGACCGCCTCGACCGCCTCCGCGAAATCCGCGTTCTCGGCCAGGAACCCGAAGCCCGGGTGGACGGCGTCGGCACCGGCGACACCTGCCGCCGCGACGACGGCCTCGATGTCGAGGAGGTCGAGCGCGACGGCCCCGACCGTCGGGGGCACCACCGCCCGGATCCCGAGCCGATCGCACGTCCGCGTGATGCGGTGGGCGATCTCGCCCCGGTTCGCGATGAAGAGGGTTCGGATGGGTCGGACAGGCTCTCCGGCGGGCGAGTCCGGGACCACCAACGCGTCAATCGCGTCACTCGCGACACGCCACCGACTACCCACCCGCCGTGCAGGAAGCCGTCCGCTCGCGATCCAGCGCTGGACGGAGCGCGTGGTCGCCCCGATCCGCTTCGCCGCCTGACTTGGGGTCAACTCGTCGCGCATGTGTCGCGATCGTCGCATATCCGCGTCGTTGGCGTCACGGCGACGCCCGGACCCGCGGGTTGCGCGCTAGTCCGGCTCTGGTGCCCAGCCCGGGCGGCGCTTTTCGCTGAAGGCCCGGAACCCCTCCTGCGCCTCCTCGCTCGTGCGCTGGCGTGCGATCACTCGTGCCGTGTGCCACTTCGCCGATCCGTGACCCAGGCCGCGGACCTCGCGGACGATGGCCTTGGCGGCCCGCGTGGCCGTCGGTCCCGCGGCCAGCACATCGGCGACGGCCGACGCCACAGCCGCGTCGAGCGCCTCCTCGCCTTCGACGATCTCGTGGACGAGCCCGATCCGCGCGGCCCTCGTGGCGTCGAAGCGCCGGCCGCCTGGGAAGAGCGCCCGAGCATGGCTCTCGCCGATCTTGGCGATCACGAACGGACTGATCACCGATGGCAGGATCCCGAGCCGCGTCTCGGTGAAGCCGAACCGTGTCCCGGACTCGGCGATGACCAGGTCCGCCACCGCGCACAGCCCCATCCCGCCGCCGAGGGCAGCGCCATGGACGCGTGCGATCACAGGGACCGGGCACGTGTCGATGGCCTCGAATGTGTCGGCCATCGCCATCGCGTCCTGCTCATTCCCTTCGACATCGAGCGACATCGCAGCGCGCATCCAGTCGAGGTCGGCGCCGGCACAGAACGATGGACCGGCACCGGCCAGGATGACCGCCCGGAGCTGCATCGGGCCCTCGCGGGCGAGGGACGCGAACGTGGTCCGCAGCTCGGCCATGAGCGCGGCGTTGAACGCGTTGTGGACCTCGGGTCGATCGAGCGTCACGCGCGCCACGACGCCGCCCGGGCCAGTGCGCTCGACCCGCAGGTTGCCGCTCGGCATGGCACTCACCGGGGCATCGTACGGCCCATCCCGAGTCGCCGTTCGTCCGGGTGGAATCGCGGTCGGGCTCTGCTAGGCTCGCTCGCGTGCGAGTCCACCACGCCCGATCCGGCAGCGCCGTCCGGGGCCGACGCTGACATGGGTCCCTGGGATCCGAACTGGCGGCCGGACCCGACCGGGCGTCGTCTCGAGGCCATGCGCAGCGCGCGACGCGGGGCATGGGTCGCGGCCCTCATCTTCGGGACGCTAGTCATCGCGGCGACGATGGTCGCGCCACCGTTCGTGTCGTCCGTGCCCGCCACCGATCTGCCCGCCGGCGCGCTGATCGCGCTCTTCAGCCTGCCAGGTCTCGCGCTCCTCGGAGCTGGCCTGACCCAGGCGGCGCTCGGTTCGAGGTCGTCGGCGGCGAGCGCGGGTCTGGCGATCGGGATCGGCTCCCCGGTCGCCGCGGTGACGTCGGCGATGATCGGCGCCTTCATCGGTGTCGGGATCGCACGAGGGGCGAGCGTTGGCGGTGACGTTGCCGGGACCCTGTTGCGGATCGGTGTGACCGAGGCCGTCCGGATCTCGCCGCTCATCGCGCTCGGTTCGCTGGCCTGGGTGGCGCTCGTCCGGCGGTCGGCTCGCGAGGCGCACGTCGGCTCGGAGGCACCCTCCGGATCCGCGACGCCTGCCGAGGACGAGGTTGTCGGCCGATTCAGGCCAGGACGCGGACCTCGTCGCCGAGGCGGATGAACCCGGGCGTCTCGACCTCGCCCCACACGCCGAACATCAGGTCCTTGCCGTCCACCTGCCCGCGGTAGTCCTTGATCGCCCGGAGCGTGTCGTGGTCGCGCTGTCCCGTCTCGGGGTCGTGCGTGGTCATCGCACAGCGCGCGACCGGCGCGCTGATCCGCAGGACCGTGGTGCCGAGGCCGATCCGGCCACCGACCCAAGTGTCTTCCTCGTGCGGTCCGCCACCTTCGAGCTCGATCAGCATCCGGAACCGCCGCGCGTCGACGTCGCCGATCCCTAGCGCCGCTCCGAGCGCATCGAGCGACCCATCGCTGACCAGGGTGGCCGGGTGGGCCGTCCGGGTGCCCCCGATCCGGTCGCAGCGGACGATCCGGACCGGACGGCCGATATGAGCTCCGAGCGCCGCGGCCCACGGTCCGTCCACGAGATGCCCGTCGGCCGTCCGCCCGTGGATGTGCGTCTGGACCGCGTCGCCGAGGCGAACCACCTCCTCGACCACGATCCCGTCCGGGAAGGTCATGCGAAGGATGGTCGCGTCAGGGTCGGTCCAGGCCGCGACCTGGACCATCCCACCCGCCGTCAACTGATCGACGAGACGGCCGTGGGCATCGATCACGTAGAAGCGCCGATCCTCGGC
>DAIOXD010000060.1:0-1639 GCA_036758145.1 Candidatus Limnocylindrales bacterium | reverse complement strand
TGCGCGTCGCATCACATCCGGAACACGCCGAACCGCGTCTCCGGGATCGGCGCATGGAGGGCCGCCTCGAGCCCCATCGTCAGGATCCGCCGGGTATCGAGCGGGTCGATCACGCCGTCGTCCCAGATACGGGCGGTCGCGAAATAGGGCGATCCCTCGCGCTCGTAGGTCTCGAGGATCGGCGCTTCGAAGGCGTCGCGCTCCGCATCCGTCGCGAAGCCGCCGCCGACCGTCGAGAGAACGCGCGCAGCCTGCGACCCGCCCATGACCGAGATCCGGGCGTTCGGCCACGACCACAGGAAGCGCGGCTGGTACGCACGCCCCGACATCGCGTAGTTGCCCGCCCCGAAGGACCCGCCGATGAGCACGGTGAACTTGGGCACCTCCGCAGAGGCGACGGCCGTGACCAGCTTCGCGCCGTCCTTGGCGATCCCGGCCTCCTCGTATTCGCGCCCGACCATGAACCCGGTGATGTTCTGGAGGAAGACGAGCGGGATCCGGCGCTGGCAGGCGAGCTCGATGAAGTGGGCGCCCTTGAGGGCCGACTGGCTGAACAGGATCCCGTCGTTGGCGAGGATCGCGACCGGGTAGCCGGCGATGTGCGCAAAGCCGGTGACCAGTGTCTCGCCGTAGAGCGGCTTGAAGTCGTGGAAGCGCGACCCATCGACCAGCCGCGCGATCAACTCGCGGACGGGGATCGGTCGCCGCGCGTCGAGCGAGACCGAGCCGTAGAGCGAGGCGGTCGCGGCGTCGCCGGCCGGCGCGACCGAGGGTTCCTCGGGCTCACGCCGGTCCCAGGGGAGGTCGGGCGCCTTGCGATTGAGGTTCGAGACGATGGAGCGGCCCAGCGCCAGCGCGTGCTCGTCGTCGAGCGCCAAGTGGTCGGCGACGCCGGAGCGGCGCGTGTGGACCTCGGCCCCGCCGAGCTCCTCGGGCGTGACGTCCTCGCCGGTGGCGGCTTTCACCAGTGGCGGGCCGCCCAGGAAGATGGTCCCGGTGCCCCGGACGATGACCGTCTCGTCGCTCATCGCCGGGACGTAGGCGCCACCGGCCGTGCACGAACCCATGACCAGCGCGACCTGCGGGATGCCGAGGGCGGACATCCGCGCCTGGTTGTAGAAGATGCGCCCGAAGTGGTCGCGATCGGGAAAGACCTCGGCCTGGAGCGGGAGGAAGGCTCCGCCCGAATCGACGAGATAGATGCACGGCAACCGGTTCTCGAGCGCGATCTCCTGCGCGCGCAGGTGCTTCTTGACGGTCATCGGGTAGTAGGTGCCGCCCTTGACCGTTGCGTCGTTGGCGACGATGACGCAGGTCGTGCCCTCGACCCGGCCGACGCCGGTGACGACCCCGGCCCCGGGCGCATCGTCGTCGTAGAGGCCGGTCGCCGCCAGCGGGCTCAGCTCCAGGAAGGCCGACCCCGGGTCCAGCAGGCGGTCGATCCGTTCGCGGACGGGGAGCTTGCCGCGTTCACGGTGTCGCGCGATCGATCGGTCGTCGCCGCCGGCGCCACGCCCGGCGACCGCCTCCTGGCGCGCGCGAAGGTCGGCTACGAGCGCCGCCAGCGCGTCGTGGTTGGCGCGCGTCTCGGCGGCCGCGGGGTCGAGCCGGCTGGGCAGGACGGGCATGGCCCGATGAT
>DAIOXD010000059.1:0-9260 GCA_036758145.1 Candidatus Limnocylindrales bacterium | reverse complement strand
GCGAGCGGCCAGCTCCCGGCGTCCGCCCAGGATCCGCTCCCCGAGCGTTGAGCTCTCCCGGCCCGCCGTCCGATCCCGGCCAGGGTGGGACGGAGGACGCGTCCCCGATCCCACCGATCGCGCCGCCGCCGGTACCCGCCCGTCTCGGCGCCTCGACCTTCACGATCGAAGGCCGCCCGGCACCCGCCCTGTTCGTCATCGGCTGGCTCGCCACGCTGCTCGGCTTCGGCCTGATCGTCATCGCGCTGATGAGCGGCGACCCGACGGCCGGCCGGATCCTGGTGATCGTCGGGATCGCGATCCTCTCGATCGGGCTCGTCGCCGCGGCCGGCTCGCAGGGGATCGAGCGCCGAGTCCGTAGGGTCCAGCCATACCAGGGTCCGTCGCCCTTCCTCGTCCTGCTGGCCGCGATCCCGATCTCGGTCCTGGCGCTCGTCGTCGTGAGCGTGCCGCTCGCCTTGCTGGGTATCTCGCTCGACGGACCGTTCGCCGCGCTGGTGTCGGTGACGCTCCAGGCCGCCGTCTACATCGGGCTCGTTCGGCTGCTCGTCGTCGACACGGGTGCACTCGACTGGGTCTCGATGGGCATCCGTCGTTTCGACCGGACCGCCGTCCTCGAGATGCTCGGTGGGGCACTGTGGGCGGCGCCCCTGGTCGTGATCACCGGGATCGTCGCGTCGATCCTCGTGAACCTGGTCCCGGTCGAGCCGGTCAGCCCGCTGCCACCGACCGGGACGACGTCCGGACTCATCGTGTCGCTCGTGGCGGGCGCGCTTGTCGCGCCGTTCGGCGAGGAGATCCTCTTTCGGGGGTTCGCCACGACCGCCTGGGTGCGCGGGCGGGGGATGCGAGGCGGGGTGATCCTCGGAGCCCTGGTCTTCGCCTTCGCCCATGTCGTGACGATCTCGGGCACCACCGCGGGCGAGGCATTCCAGCAGGCATTCGTGGCCTTCGCCGGCCGGATCCCGATCGCCATCGCGCTCGGTGTGCTCTTCGTTCGGCGGGGCACGATCTGGGCGTCCTTCGGCCTCCACGCGGCCTTCAACGCCATCCTCCTGGTGCTCGCGGAGCTGCTCAGCCGGTCGATCTGAGGTTCGCTGGCCCGCGGTGCCCGTTCGCCGGCCGCGATGAGCCGGGGTGAACTCGCGGGTGACCGGCCGATGAGGGGCCATCGCTAGGCTCTGCGCTGTCCTCGAGGTCCGGATGGCGGGGGGAATCGGCGGGCTCCCGTCGTTCGGGCCCCGGGGACGCCTGACCGCTGCAGTCGTCCCACGGAGGTGCCACGGTGGCAGGGCCCGATCGATCGTCCATGCGACCGTCCCCCCGGGATACTGGCGCAGGTCGCGCCATCCGGGAAGTCCCGGTCGAGGAACGCCCGAGAGAGCGCCTCGCGCTGCGCGGCGTAGGCGGGCTCACGGCGGCGGAACTCATCGGCCTCGTCTGGGGTTCGGGGACGCGCGGGCGGTCGGCGGTCGACCTGGCCTCCGACGCGCTGGCTCGACACGACGGGTTGACCGGCCTCGCGCGCGCCTCGGAGCTGGAACTCGCCTCCGTGAGCGGCATCGGGGCGGCCCGGGCGGCCCAGCTGGTTGCCGCCTTCGAGCTCGGGCGTCGCCTGCTGGCTGATTGGCCCTCCGCACGCTGGACGATCCGTGGTCCGCACGACGTCGCCGACCGGCTGATCCTCCAGATGGGGCGTCTCGAGCGCGAGGAGTTGCGGGTCGTGATGCTCGATACCAAGAACCACGTGCTCCGGGTCGCGACGGTCTACCAGGGCAACGTGTCTTCGTCGCTGGTGCGGGTGGGGGAGCTCTTCCGCGATGCCGTCCGGCTCAACGCGGCCGGCGTGATCCTGGTCCACAACCACCCATCGGGCGACCCCACACCCTCGCCCGACGACCTCCATCTGACGGCAGAGGCGCTCGCCGCCGGCCGGCTGCTCGACATCCAGCTGCTCGACCACCTGGTGATCGGCCACGACGCGTACGTCTCCCTGCGCGACCGAGGCGTGGCGTTCGATCGGCCAGCGACGACGACCCGGGCCGCGGACTGACTGATGCGCTTTCCTCTCCGAGGCGGACTCGGAACATTCCGCTGAGTCATGAGATCCGGCGGCACTGAGCGTGGCCGAGGCCGACTTCTGTCCAAATCAGGCCCTGGCCACGCACGCGCAACCCCGGATCCATTCCGTAGCGGAATACCGGGGGCGCGAGGGGTATCAGCCTGATTGATCGTATCCGCTGTTCGTGAGGGTGGCGGGTCTCGGATTCGGTCGGATCGAGGAGACCGCCAAGCGTGCAGCACTCCGATTCGATCAGCCAGCCTGATAGCGGGGCCCAAGCGGGCCGGCCCAAGGTGGGCGCCGCGCCCCCGGCCGGGCTACACCTCAGGCTCGACCCGGTCGCCCCGGGGCGACCGGGTATACTGCCCCGGCCTGCCCGACCGACCCGGCCTGGATCCGCGCGACCCGCCCGACATCGGCGATGCCCGCGCCCGCCACGACCCAGCAAGCGACCATCGTCAGCGACGTCGTACCACGAAGGACCTGCCCACCCCATGCTCGACCGAATCCTCGGCCTCTTCTCCCGCGACATCGGGATCGACCTCGGGACCGCCAACACGCTGGTGCACGTCCGCGACCGCGGCATCGTCATGAGCGAGCCGTCCGTCGTGGCGATCGATGCCAAGACCAAGCGCGTCCTGGCCGTCGGCGCCGAGGCCAAGCGGATGGTCGGCCGGACGCCGGCCAACATCATCGCGGTCCGGCCGCTGCGCGACGGGGTCATCAGCGACTTCGACGTGACCGAGCAGATGATCAAGTACTTCGTCGACAAGGTCCACGACCGGGTCGGCACGATCGCCCGGCCGCGGATGCTGCTTGGCATCCCGTCGGGCGTGACTGAGGTCGAGAAGCGCGCCGTCCGGGATGCCGCGCTCAACGCCGGGGCGCGCTGGGCGGGCCTCATCGAGGAACCCATGGCGGCCGCGATCGGTGCCGGGCTGCCGGTCAGCGAACCCTCCGGCTCACTCATCGTCGACATCGGCGGTGGCACCACGGAAGTCGCGGTCATCTCGCTCGGTGGCATCGTCGTCAGTCGGAGCATCCGGATCGGCGGCGACGAGATGGACCAGGACATCGTCACCTTCGCCCGGCGCGAGTACAACCTCTTCCTCGGCGAACGGACCGCGGAGGACATCAAGATCGCGATCGGGTCGGCCTATCCCGGCGAGTGGGACGCCCAGCGCGTGGCACTGCGCGGCCGCGACCTGCTGACCGGCCTGCCCCGTTCGGTCGAGGTCGGTGCCGACCAGATCCGCGAGGCGATCGAGCCCTCGGTCCAGCAGATCGTCGACACGGTCAAGGACACGATCGAGGAGACCCCGCCCGAGCTCGTGGCCGACATCATGGACCAGGGCATCGTCCTGGCCGGTGGCGGTGCGCTCCTGGCCGGTCTCGACCGCCGTGTCGCCGAGGCGACCCAGATGCCCGTCCATATCGCCGACGACCCGCTCACCTGCGTCGCACGCGGCACGGGCGTCGTCCTCCAGGACCTTGACAAGATGTCGCGAGTCCTCGTCTCCGAGACCTACTCGCGCCCGCCGCGCTGACCGGCGCCTACCTCGCGACCCGACCGAGCGGAACGACATGACCTCACTCCTCGCCACGAAGGCCGCCCGCCGCCGAGGCATCGCCTTCACCGTCCTGCTCCTGACATCGGTGCTGCTGATGGCCTTCTCGGCCAACCCGGGCGTGCGCGACGTCCAGAACGGCATCAGCTTCGCCTTCCGCCCGATCCAGGGTGCCCTCCACGACGCGGCGAGCGGGATCGCCTCGATGGCCGGCGCCATCATCGAGATCGACCGCCTCCGCGTCGACAACGCCGCGCTGCACGCCGAGAACGACCGGCTCGCCGCGGAGAACGCCCGACTCCAGGAGATCAAGCGCGAGAACGACCAGCTGACCGCCCTGCTCCAGCTCCGGGCCGGCTTCGACTACAAGACCGCCGCGGCCGCCGTCATCGGCCGCGAGTCGTCCGAGTTTCGCCGCCTCGTGGTCCTCGACAAGGGGACGAACGCAGGGATCGCGGTCGGCGACGTCGCCGTCGCGGCTGGTGGAGCGCTCGCCGGGCGGGTCGTCGAGGTCGGACCGGACAGCGCCAAGGTCGTCCTGCTGACCGACAGCACCTCGACGGTCATCGGCCAGATGACCTCCAATGCCGCCACGGGTGAGGTGGTCGGTCAGCTCGGCGGCGTCCTGATCATGCAGCAGATCGATGCCGGGGAGACGATCACCCGCGGGGACGAGGTCGTCACGGCGGGGATCGAGCTCGGGAGTGGCGTCCGCTCGCCCTACCCCAAGGGCCTCCTCGTCGGCCAGGTCATCGACTTCCGCCGTGATGCCAACGCCGTCGTCCAGACGGCCTACCTCGAGCCGGCCGCTCAACTCGACAAGCTCGAGCTCCTGCTGGTCATCACCGACTACCAGGGTGGTCTGCCACCGATCGAGCAGCAGCCGGTCGACTGCGGGGCGGGTGGCGTCCTGCCGCAGGGCGAGCAGCCGTGCTTCTCGCCGAGCCCGGCGCCCAAGCCGTCGCACGGCGCGACGCCCAAACCCTGACGCCTGCAGGCGTGGCGGCCAGCCTCCCCTGTTACCCTTCCCGACGATGAAGGGCATCGTTCTGGCCGGCGGGACCGCGACCCGGCTCTACCCGCTCACGATCGTCACCAACAAGCACCTGTTGCCGATCTACGACCGACCGATGATCTTCTACCCGATCGAGACGCTGGCCGGGATGGGGATCCGCGAGGTCCTCGTGGTGGTCGGTGGCAAGAGCGTGGGCGATGTCGTCGAGTTGCTCGGCGATGGCTCGGCGTTCGGACTCGACCTGACCTACCGTTATCAGCCTGGTCCGCAGGGGATCGCCCATGCGGTCGGGCTCGCCCGCGACTTCGTCGGTGACGACGCGTTCTGCTGCGTGCTCGGGGACAACATCCTGCGCGGCCCCGCGCTGGCCGGTGTCGCGTCCGACTTCGAGACGGGCGCATTCGGCGCCGGGACCCTCCTCTACAAGGTCCCCGATCCGGAGCGCTTCGGCGTCGCCGAATTCGATGCCGAGGGCCGGGTCATCGGCTTCGAGGAGAAGCCCGAGCACCCCAAGAGCGACCTCATCCCGATCGGCGTCTACTTCCTCCGCCCCGACGTCTTCGACGTGATCGACCATCTCCGGCCGTCGGGGCGCGGTGAATTCGAGATCACCGACGTGCTCAACCACTACGTCCCCAGCGGCGGGCTCTTCAGCCCGGTCTACGAGGGCCACTGGACCGACGCCGGCACCGTGCCGTCCCTGCTGCGCGCCGCCGAGCTGGCGGCCGCCGACGATGCGGCCGGAAGGCTCTCCCCGCCCGTCAGCCGCGTGGTGGGCTGAGCGTGTCGGACGCGGTCAACGAAGACCGGACCCTCGGCCACCTCCTCGTCACCGGCGGTGCCGGGTTCATCGGGTCGTGCTACGTCCGGGATGTCCTGGGCCGCCGCGACGGGACCCGCATCACCGTGCTCGACAAGCTGACCTATGCCGGCAACGAGGCCAACCTCGCGCCGGTCCGGGACGATCCGGAGATGGCCGCCCGCTTCCGCTTCGTGCGCGGCGACATCGCCGACGCGGCCGTCGTGGAGCCGCTCGTCGCGTCGGTCGACGGAGTCGTCAACTTCGCCGCCGAATCGCACGTCGATCGCTCGATCCTCGATCCGGAGGCCTTCCTCGCGACCGGGGTCGTCGGCGTCCATGTCCTGCTCGATGCGTGCCTGTCCGCGCCAGGCCGACCGCGCTTCCTGCAGGTCTCGACCGACGAGGTCTACGGCTCGGTCGACGAGGGCCACGCCACTGAGGATGCGCCGCTCGCCCCGCGCTCCCCGTACGCTGCTGCGAAGGCCGCCGGCGAGCTCCTCGTCCGGAGCTACGTCATCACCCATGGCATCGATGCCGTCGTGACCCGCGGTTCGAACACCTACGGTCCCTACCACCACCCCGAGAAGCTCATCCCCTTGTTCGTCACGAACGCCATCGACGACAAGCCGCTGCCGCTCTACGGCGACGGCCTCCAGCGCCGGGAATGGCTGTACGTCGCCGACCATGCCGGCGGCATCGATCACGTCCTGCGACACGGCGCGACCGGGGAGGCGTACAACATCGCGGGTCCGACCGAACGCACGAACCGCGACGTCGTCGAGCTCCTCCTCGCCCTGCTCGACAAGCCGTGGTCGCTGGTGATGGAGGTCGAGGACCGGAAGGGGCACGATCGGCGGTACGCGATGGACGGGTCGAAGCTGGCCGCCCTCGGCTGGCGTCCGAAGACCACCTTCGAGGAGGGCCTGGCCGAGACGGTGGCCTGGTACCGGGCGAACGAGCCATGGTGGCGGGCGGCCCGCTCGGGCGATTGGGACGGCTGGTATGAGCGCCAGTACGCCGACCGCTTCGCCACCGCCCAGGCGGCGCCCGCAAGCCCGGCGGCCGACCCGGCCGACGCCGCCGCGCGCGACTGATGCGGGTCGCCGTCACGGGAGCCGGCGGCCGGCTGGGGAGCGCCCTCGTGGCCGCGCTGGCCGATGCGCCCTTCACCGGCCCGGCGGGTCCCATCGCCTGGCGTCGCGACGCCTTCGACCTCGATGCCCCGGACGGGATCGGGGCACGGCTTGACCTCGACCGGCCGGAGCTCGTGGTCCATGCCGCGGCCTGGACCGATGTCGACGGCTGCGCGTTGGACCCCGACCTCGCCCTGCGGCGGAACGGCGTCGCGACCGGGATCCTTGCAACGGCTTGCGCGCAGCGCGGCATCGACCTCGTCGTCATCTCGACGAACGAGGTCTTCGACGGGACCCGGACCGACGGTGTCGGGTACCTCCCCGCCGACCCGATCTCGCCGGGCAATCCGTATGGCGCGTCGAAGGCGGAGGGCGAGCGGCTGGCCACGAGCGCCTTCGACGACCGACCCGGCGCCGCCCTCGGGATCGCCCGGACGGCGTGGCTGTTCGGTGCCCCGGGGCGCGATTATCCGAGCCGGATCCTGGACGCCGCCGAGCGTGCCCGTGCGGCCGGCGAGCCGCTCCAGCTCGTCCACGACGAATGGGGCACCCCGAGCTACACCGCCGACGTCGCCGACGCGATCGTCGAGCTCGTGGCCAACGACGCGATCGGCGGGATCCACCACCTCGTCAACGGCCTCTTCGCCACACGTGGGGACTGGGCGCGCTACGTTTTGGGCCGGGCCGGGATCGAGCTGCCGCTCGTCGATGTCCCGTCGAGTACGTGGCAACGCCCGTCGCGGCCGCCGCGCTGGGGTGTCCTGGCGCAGACCCCGCTCCCGTCCGGCGAGCCGCTCCGGTCATGGCCCGCCGCGATGGCCGACTATGCGCCCGCCCTCCTGCGCGCCGCACGGGTCCGGGCATGACAGGGACCGCGGAGCCGTCCGCGCTCCCGGGCGTCCGTTACGGGACGCTCGCCCGTCATGGCGACGAGCGCGGGTCCTTCCGTGAGCTGTGGCGCGTCAGCGAGTTCCCCGGCGCGCCGTTCGTCCAGGCCAACCTCTCGACCTCGGCCGCGGGCGTCCTGCGCGGGCTCCACCTCCATCGGCGCCAGGACGACCTGTGGGTCATCGCCGACGGGCGTGCGTTCGTGGCCCTCGTGGACGTCCGCCCGCTGCTCGACGGATCGGGTCCGGCCGCGATCGTCGAGACGCGCGAACTGCGAGCCGACGACTGGGTCTACATCCCGACCGGGATCGCCCATGGCTTCCTCGCGCTCGATCCCCTCCAGCTGGTCTATCTCGTGACGAACGAGTACGACGGCACCGACGAGTCGGGCTTTGCCTGGGACGATCCCGCCCTCGCGGTCGCCTGGCCGACGATCCCCGGGACCCCGGATGGACGCCCGATCCTGTCCGGCCGGGACACCGCCAACCCGACCCTGGCGGAACTGCTGGTGCGCCAGCGCGACGACGGCGTCTGACCCGAACCCTACCAATCCCCCCGGCTCCGCACGCCGGACGGCCCGAAGGGGCTAGCGAGCTCGGGACCATCCTGCGATTGAGCGATGCGACCCCGGTCACGAGTCTGGACAGGTACACCCCGCCCCTCGTCCAGCCTTGGAGTTCGCATTGCGAAAGACTGCCGTCGCCATCGCCCTTGTCCTCATCGCCAGCCTCGGCATCATCGTGCCGTCCGTGCTGGCCGCGACCGGCGACACCAAGGTCGTCATCATCGTCGGGGCGACGCACGGGGCGACGGCCGAGTATCGGACGGATGCTGACCGCATCTACGCGGAAGCCATCAAGTACACGCCCAACGTGGTCAAGGTCTACAGCCCGAACGCCACCTGGGCGAAGGTCAAGGCGGCGGTCGTCGGTGCGTCGGTGGTCGTCTATCTGGGCCACGGCAACGGCTGGCCGAGCCCATATGCCTACGACCCGCTGTACACGACCAAGGACGGCTTCGGCCTCAACGCGACGGCCGGCGCGGGCGACTACAACAACAAGTACTACGGCGAACCGTCGATCGCGACGCTCGACCTTGCGCCCGGCGCGCTCGTGATCCTCAATCACCTGTGCTACGCCTCGGGCAACTCGGAGCCGGGCAACCCCGAGCCGACCGTCAGCGTCGCCCGCCAGCGTGCCGACAATTACGCCGCCGGGTTCTTCAAGGCCGGCGCTGCCGCCGTCCTCGCTGAGGGTCATGCCGGCGCCGAAAGCACGATCCGTGCCCTGTTCACGAGCCACCAGTCGGTCGAGGACATGTGGCGGACGATGCCCAACGTCAACGGGAACATCGTGAGCTTCCCCTCGACTCGGACGCCCGGTGCGACCATCTACCAGGATCCCATGACGCCGACCTCCGGCTTCTGGCGCTCGCTCGCGATCAACACGATCGGCGTGACCACGGATGAAGTCGTCTCGGCCGGCGCGGGCAACACCGGGACGGACCCGGCCTCGCTCGTCGTCCCGGGCAACGCCTCGGTCGTGAGCGCCGGCGGGAAGCTCTATTCCGCGCCCGAGACGACGGTCGCGCCGAAGTCGGCGCTCCCCGCCGGGACTCGCCTCCACGTCGTCGACACCGCGACACAGACGACCGCCACCAGTCCGGCCGTGATCGCCGTCGCGGGTCTCGACGACCCGACCATCACAGGGTTCATGCTCGCGACCGATCTTGTCCCGCGCGACAGCACGGCCCCGATCGTCCGCGTCCTCGATCCGGGCGGGCCGTTCTCGCC
>DAIOXD010000058.1:0-9369 GCA_036758145.1 Candidatus Limnocylindrales bacterium | reverse complement strand
CGGCCCCCAGATCCACGACATCATCGATCGCGAGGGACCAATCGATGCACGTCGCTCCGGGCGACCTCCGGACGGTTCGACAGGACGGGATGCTCGTCCGGTTCGCGACGCTCGACTCGATGGCCTACGCCCTGGCCGAGATCCCCGCGGGTGGCTCGAGCGGGACCTCGCTCGAGACGCCCTGCACCGATCCGCACTGGGGCTTCGTCGTGAAGGGCGAGCTGACATTCGTGACCGACCGCGAGCGGGAGACCATCCCGGCCGGGCGCGCCTTCCATGTGCCGGCCGGTGGGCATAGCCATCGGTTCGAGACGCCGGGCCCCGGCATCGTCGCGGGGTTCGCGCCGATCGCGCCCGACATCGACCTCAGCGACGATCGGCTGGTGGCCCAGGGCTTCGAGCTCGTCCCGACGCGTTCGGCAGCGACCGTCGTCCCCGCGGTCGCCCAGCGCAAGGTCGGGACCGGTCAGATCCGCGCCGAATCATGGCCGATGTCGCAGTACCAGTTGATGCGGGTCCGGATGGGCGAGCGAAGTGGATTCGACGCGGCGTGGTGCGATGCACCGCATTGGGGTCTCGTGACGAGCGGACGCCTGGCCATCGAGTGGGAGGACGACATCGAGATCCTCGCGACCGGCGACGTCTTCCACTGTCCGGCGGGGCCGCCCGGGCATCGGGTCGAGGCGGCCGATCCGGCCACCTTCATCGACCTGACACCGGTCGTCGCGCTCGCCTCCGAAGGCCGGATCTCGGAGTGGCGCCGGGACCTCGCTTCGCCGAGCATGCCGCGTTCGCGCGGTATCGCGGTCGCGGCCCTCGGCTGACCGGGTTCGGCTCCTCGCCGGCCAGGCTCAGCCCGCGCCTACGCCCCCGCCGGCGTCCGGAAGCGAACGCTCGTAATCGTCGAGCGTCGCCTCGTCGGGTGTCTCGATGGCGGCCGGATCCTGGGCGACGGGCGTCTCGCGCGCCTGCATCCGGGCGAGGATGATCTCGACCGCCGCCGCGACCGGGACGGCCAGCGCCGCCCCGAGGAATCCGCCCGCGGCGCTGCCGACGAGCAGGCTCAGCAGGACGAGGAGCGGCGAGATCCCGATCGTGTTGCGCATCACGAGCGGAACGAGGACGCTCCCTTCGATGAGCTGGATGACGATGTAGATGCCGCCGACGAGCAACGCCAGTTGCGTCGAGACCGTCGCCGCGACCAGCACCGCGGGGATCGCGCCCAGGAGCGGGCCGACGATCGGGATCGCCTCGGCCAGTGCCGCGATCAGCCCGAGCAGGAGCGCACCGGGGACGCCGAGGAGGGCGTAGGCGATCCCGGTCGCCACGCCCATCGCGGCCATCAACGTGAGTTGGCCGCGGACCCACAGGCCAAGCCGGTTCTCGACCTCGTTCCAGGCATCGCGGGCGCCCGCGCGCCGATCCATCGGCAGGTAGGCGAGCAGGTAACGCTGGAGACGGGCGTGCTCGAGCAACCAGAAGAAGACGATCGTCAGGAGGGTCAGCACGGAGATGACGCTTTCGATCGCAATCCGGCCGACCTGGACGACCGTGTTCGGGTCGGGCGGCTTGGGTGCGAGCGTGTCCTCGACGGATCCGACGAGCTGCGTCACCGAGTTGGCCAACGCCTGGGGGCGCAGGGTCGCCGCCCAGCTGCGGATCGATTCGAGGAAGGCAGGCAGGCTGGCGAGGATCTTCTGCCCCTGGCCGATGGCGGCCGGCACGAGCACGAACGCCAGCCCGACCACGGCGACGAAGAACGCGGCGTAGACGAGGAGGATGGTCGCGCCGCGACCGACCGGCAGCCGGGCCCGGAGGACGCCCACGATCGGCTCGAGGGCCGATGCGAGCAGGACCGCCACGAACAACAGGACGAGCACACCGCCGGCGGCGCCGGCCAGGGCGATGAGGCCGACCACGATCGCCACGCCGATGGCCAGGCCCATCCCGCGGACCGTCCAGGGCAGCAGTTCCGAGCGCATGCCCGCCCCTACTGCGGGGCCGGGCTGGTCGTGGGCGCCGGGGCCGGGCTCGGCAGTGGCAGGCCGCCACCACCCCCGTGCTTGCCCTTGTGTTTCGGGGCGTGGTTCCCGCCGCCATGCGTCGGCCTCGACGAGGAACACGAGCCCGCGATCGGTCCGCCCCATGAGGACTGCTTCCAGAAATACGCCGTCCGGGTGCCCCACTGACTGATCCTGCCGGGGCCGCTCCGAGCGCGTCGCATCCAGTCCGCGTCGGCCGAATCCCAGCTGCTCGGCCCCAATTCGGCCTTCACCAGGTCGACGCGATAGCCGCCGCACGCCTGCGAGTAGAGGAGACCGTCCGGATCGATCGCGTTCTTCGCGCCGGGCTGTGTGCCGGCGATGAACCAGGCTGTGGTGCGTGCCTTCGTCCACGGTCCGGGCTTGCCGCCCGACCAGGCGTCGATGGTCGCCTTCACGAGCCCCTTGGGCGGTTTGAACGATGTTACCGGCCAGCCGTTGCTGTAGTCACGCACGAACGCGTGCCAGAGTGGCGCCGCCGCGGTCAGCGAGATGGCCGGCGCCTTCGCACGAGGGTTCGAGTGGTCACTGTTGCCCATCCAGACGCCGACGACGAGCCCCGGGTGATCGGCATCGGCCGGCGGGGCGAGGTACCCGTAGGTCGCCAGGTCGCGTGCCTCGCTCGAGGTCCCGGTCTTGACCGCCGCGGGCCGGTTGGTGCCATGCGGCCCGTTGTGGAGGGCCAGCGGGGCGGCCCAGATCGGGTTCTGGGCCGGGTCCGTGTTGCCGGCGATGATGTCGGAGACGAGGAACGCGGCCTGCGGCGAGACGGCCTGGGTGCCCTGTGGATCCGGGGCGTGCCAGACCACCTTTCCGTTCGAGTCGCGGATCTCGAGGATCATCCGCGGCGGGACGTGGACGCCGCCATCGGCCAGACCGCCGAAGGCCGAGGTCAGGTCGAGCGGCCGGACCTCCACCGTCCCGAGGGCACCTGCCAGGCCGGACTGGAGGTACCCCGTGCGACCGCCGGTGAAGCGCAGCCCGAGCGCCTCGGCGGTCTTGTCGACCTGGCTGTTGCCGACGCGCTGGAGGGCCCGGATGGCCGGGATATTGAGTGAGTACTGGAGCGCCTTGCGCACGAGGACAGGCCCGCGCTCGAGCTGATCGGCGTCGTGCGGCGCCCATTTCTGCCTCGGGTTGAACTCGGTCGTCACGTCCAGGAGGAGACTTCCGGGCGTCAGCTTGTGCGCATCGAAGGCGCTTGCGTAGAGGATGGGCTTGAAGGCCGAGCCGGGTTGCCTCGACCCGTCGCCGGCGGCGTCGAACTTGGGCGCGAACTTGGGACTCGCGAGATCGTCGCGTGCATAGCCCGCGCTGCCGGCGTAGGCCAGCACGTCGCCATTCCGATAGTCGAGGGCGACCATCGCGGCGTCGTGGAGGTCCTTTCCCCGGAGGGCCCGGATCCAGGCCCGGTCGCTCTTCGGGATCTTCCACCTCGCCAGGAGCGCATCCCCGCTCTTCTTCGGGATATTCGGGACGATGGCGGCAGCGGTCAGCCACTTCTCGGCCAGCTGTTGCGCCTTCCAGTCGAGCGTCGTGATGACCTGGTAGCCGCCCGTCTCGACAGCATTCACGCCCGCGTCGCCGAGGATGGCCGCGAGTTGTCGTCGGACCTGCCACGTGAAATGGGCCGCCTTGAATGTGATCGCCCGGTCACCGGTCAGGATGACGGGTTCGGCCAGCGCGGCTGTCAGCTGCGCCGGGCTGAGCGTCGTCCAGCGCGCGCCCTGCGCCAGGCCCTGGAGGACCCAATCGCGTCGCTGGACCGGCGGTGAATCGGCCGGGACGACGAGTCGCCCCTGGGCGTCCGCCTTCGCATAGCGGTACGGGTCGAGCGTGGTCGGCGACTTCGGCAGGCCGGCGAGGAGCGCCGCCTGTGCGGGCGTCAGATCGGCCAGGTCATTGACGCCGAAATAGATCGACGCGGCGGCCGCGATGCCGTAGGCGCCGTGGCCGTAGAAGATCTCGTTCAGGTAGGCCGTGATGACCCGATCCTTGCCGACCTCGCCGGGAAACGCCTGCGAGAGTCGCATCGACTGGATCAGCTCCTTGGCTTTGCGGAGGTACTTGTCCGCGCCCGGCGCTGTGACCTCGCTGGGCAGGAGCCGAGCGCGAACCAGCTGCTGGGTGATCGTGGAGGCCCCCCGCTGGCCGGTTCTGCTGGCGCCCTCGACGGCCGCCGAGATGATGGCCGGGACGTCGAAGCCGCTGTTCGACCAGAACGTTCGGTCCTCGGCACTCGTGGTCGCGTCAAGGACGAGGCCAGGGACGTCACCGAAGGTGACCACGTGTCGTTCTTCCTGCTGGAAACGCCCGAGTTCGATCGTCCCGGTCCGGTCGTACACGACGGTCGGCTGGGCGAAGGTGAGGCTCTCGAGCTGGGTCGGGTCGGGGAGATCGGCCGAGAGGACGCCGATCGCCGCGCTGACGATGACCACGACCAGGACGGCCGCGATGGCTGTGGTCACGCCGACCCCAGCCAGGATCGCGAGGAGGATCCGAGGGATCCGACTCCGTGGCGTCGGACGCGCCGCAGCGCGGCTCGCATGGCGCAGGGCGACGATGCGCGTCGAGGGCCGGCGGATGGGGGCCGTCATGGGCGCGCGCGCGCGGTCTCGTCGGTGGGCATGGCAGGATGGTCGATGCCGACGCGTCAAGCGCCGTATCGTTGGCGTGACGGACCCATTGCAGTCATATCACACACGAGGTGCGCGGCCGCACCGGGTCAAGCCCCGTTCAGACCCGATCGGAGGTTCATCGATGCCCGTCCGCTCCCCGATGCGCACCATCCCGGCGCCGGTCGTCTCGATCATCCCGGCCACGGATCTCGGCAGCGTCGAGGTCGCCAAGCACGGCAACCGCTATCTCCTGACCGACCACTGGGGCGACATCCGGATCGACGGCCGGGGTCTCGGCCTGTACGACCTCGACACCCGGATCCTCTCGACGTCGATCCTGCGGCTCAATGGTTCGGCCCTGACCCTGCTGCGCGGGCCGCACACCGCCGATGGCGCCGACACCATCCAGCTGACGAACCCCGAGCTCCGGCGCAACCCGGCCGACAAGGGCAATGCCGCCTCGAGTCTGGCGCGGCGCGAACTGAGCGTGACCCGGACGCGTCTCATCGAGGGTGACCTCAACGAGCGGGTCATGATCGTGAACTACTCCGAGACCCCCGAAGACCTGGTCCTGGAGCTCGGCCTGGGCGTCGACATGGCCGACATCTTCGAGGTCCGGGGCTACCCCCGCGACGAGCGCGGCACGCTCCTCCCGATCGAACTGCACGACGACCGCGTCGTCTTCGGCTACAAGGGGGTGGACGGGATCGTCCGGCGGACCGCGGTCATCACCGTGGATGCAAGCCTGGGACCCGTTGCCGATCCGGATACGTGGGTCGGCGCCAGCGTCGTGGCGCGCTGGACCGCGCGGCTCGAGCCAGGTGCACGGCTCACGATCGGCTGGTCGGTCACGACCTCGGTCGAGGCTCCCGCTCCGCAGCCGAGCCAGGCCGTGGATGGCGGACCGCGGCCCGCCCACGCCGACGAGGCGCGCCCCAACGCCGAGCGGCCGTTCGACGCGCCCCGGTTCCAATCCGACCACGAGTTGCTCGACCGGACCCTGGTCCGGTCGCTGGCCGACCTGGCGGCACTTCGAAATGATGGCCCGGGCGACGGGGAGCACTACCTCGCGGCAGGGATCCCGTGGTTCGCGACGCTGTTCGGCCGGGACAGCATCATCTCGTCGCTCGAGACCGTCGCGTTCATGCCGTCGCTCGCCGTCGCGACGCTCGAGGTCCTGGCCCGTCTCCAGGCGACCAAGGACGATCCGTGGCGCGATGCCGAGCCGGGCAAGATCCTCCACGAGATGCGGACCGGCGAGATGGCGCGCGCCGGCGAGACGCCCCACGCGGCCTACTACGGCAGCGTGGATTCGACCCCGCTCTGGCTGATCCTGCTGGCGGAGACCTTCGCCTGGACGGGTGATGAGGAGCTGATCGAGCGGTTGTGGCCGAACGCCCTGGCGGCGCTCGCCTGGATCGACGATTTCGGCGACCTCGATGGTGACGGGTTCGTCGAGTACCAGCGGCGCTCGAAGCGCGGTCTCCTCAACCAGGGCTGGAAGGACTCCGGCGACTCGACCCGTCACCTCGATGGCCGGATCGCCGAGGGGCCCATCGCGCTGGCCGAGGTCCAGGGCTACGTCTATGCCGCCCGCCGTGGGATGGCCCGCCTCGCTCGGCATCGTGGCGAAAAGGAGCTGGCCGTCCGGCTGGATGACGCCGCCGCGAAACTCCAGGACGCGTTCGACGCGGCCTTCTGGCTCGCCGACGCCCACTTCTACGCGATGGCGCTCGACGGTCAGAAGCGCCAGGTCGAGACCATCACCTCGAACCCCGGCCAGGCGCTGTGGACCGGGATCATCCCGGCCCGGCGTCACGCGGCGGTCGCCGAGCGGTTGCTCGCGCCCGACATGTTCTCGGGCTGGGGCGTCCGAACCTTTGCCGTCGGCCAGATCGGCTACAACCCGGTGGGCTACCACACGGGTTCGATCTGGCCCCATGACAACGCGATCATCGCGGCCGGTCTCAAGGCGACCGGCGCGGCCGATGCGGCGAACACCCTCGCCGGGCGCCTGGTCGAGGCCGCCCAGTGGTTCCCCGACCTGCGTCTCCCCGAACTCTTCTGCGGGTTCGCCCGGGAGGATGTCGGTGTGCCGGTCGCCTATCCGGTCGCCTGCTCACCGCAGGCCTGGTCGGCTGCCGCGCCGTTCTACCTCCTGCACACGATGCTGGGCCTCCGCGCGGACGCCGCGGCGCATCGCCTGGAACTGTTGCGCCCGACCCTCCCGAACTGGCTGGGAAAGCTGACCATCACGGGTCTCCCGGTCGGGAAGGACTCGGTCGACCTGCTGGTCCATCGATGGCGGGGCGGGACCAGCGCGGAGGTGCTCGGCCGGCGTGGTTCGATCGAGGTCGTCATCCACGTCTGAGCCGGGCGGGCATCAGTTTCCGGACACGAACCGAAGCAGCTCGCCGTGGTCGAGGCTCGTCGCGTAGACGGCGCCGCCCTCGTCCTCGCCGATCGAGCTCAACGTCCGCCCGAGCTTCTTGACGATGACCGGGTCGCGCTTTCCCGCGCCGGTCGGGTCCATCAGCCACAGGTTGTCCGAGCAGGCATCGCCGAACAGGTAGCCGCCATCGAGCCGGCCTTGACGCGCATCACGGACGACGACGCCACCGATCACCGCGCACCCGAGGTCGTGGCCGTATTCGGCGACAGGGAGGGTCAACCCGGTCTGATCGCAGCCCACGGTCGGGTGGAAGCAGTGGAACCCCTCCATCGTGTTCCAGCCGAAGTCCAGGCCACCGACGCCCAGCCGCGCGACATCGATCTCCTCCCACAGGTTCTGGCCGACATCGCCGATCCACAGGTCGCCGGTCGCTCGGTCGAAGCGCAGCCGCCAGGGGTTGCGCAGGCCCGTCAGCCAGATCTCCGGTCGCGCGCCTGCGGTCGCGAGGAACGGGTTGTCGGCCGGGACCGAATACGGCGCGCCTGATGCGGGGTCGTTGATGTCGATGCGCAGGATCTTGGCCAGGAGCGTGTCCAGCCGCTGGCCGTTGCCCTGCGGGTCGCCGCCCGAGCCGCCGTCGCCCAGGGCGATGTACAGCCGGCCGTCCGGCCCGAACTCGACCGCGCCGCCGTTGTGGTTGGCGAACGGCTGCGTGACGTGGAGCAGGATCGTCTCGCTCGCGGGATCGGCCTGGTCGGGGTCCGTGGGGCTGACGCGAAACGACGAGACGACGGTGTTGCCGGCGCCATCCGTGTAGTCGACGAAGAACCTCGGATCGGTGGGGTAGTCCGGGTGGAACGCGAGCCCGAGCAGTCCACGCTCGCCGCCGCCCGCGACTCGACTGACGATGTCGAGGAAGGGCCGGGGACCCACCGTGCCGTCGCGAACGACCTGGATCCGCCCGGCCTGCTCGACGACGAAGAGCCGGCCGCTGCCATCGCCCGCGTTGGTGACGTCCACCGGTGACGACAGGCCCGAGAGCGCGACCAGGACGTCGACGGTCACGCCTGTCGGGTCGAACCGACCGGTGGCCGCCGACGCCGACGGGGCAGGGGAGCGCGATGGGCCGGCCGACGAGGCGACGGCGGAGGACCTGGCGCTCGAGGCCGGTGCGATCGGGGGCCGCGACGTCGGCGATGGAGCGGGCGCGCACGCCGCCAGGACGATGATGAGCGCGGCCGCGAGCGCCGTGACGCGGGACCTCGACATCGCCGGATGCTAGCCGGGATCGCTCTCGCGAGTCGACGACGCGGCCCGCGCGACCGTCGGTGCCCCGGCCCGGCGCTGGTACCCTGCGGCCAGGAGGACCGCGATGGACGCCTGGGAATACGCCGATGTCGAAGCCGCCCGTGCCGCCACCGGGGAGCGGTACCGCGAGTTCCTCCGCGTCCCCGACCTCTCCGCCGGGATCTACGTCATCGAAGCCGGCGGGACGGACCCGCAGTCGCCCCACACCGAGGACGAGCTCTATTACGTGATCAGCGGTCGTGCCATCGTCAGCGTCGGCAACGAGACGCGTCCGGTCATCCCCGGGTCGCTCATCTTCGTGGCCGCCGGTGTCCGACACCGGTTCCATGACATCGCTGAGCGGCTCGAGCTGCTCGTCGCCTTCGGCCCAGCGGAGGGCGACCGCGGCTGATCGCTAGCCGTGCCGACCGCTAACCCCGGATCCGGCCGACCGCGTCCGTCAGTCCCTGCGCGAGCTCCGGCCCGCGACCGACCTCGTCATGGCGGAAGAACGCGTATACATCGTCGCCTGCCGACAGGAACGGCTCCGATCGGGCGGCCCACGCATCGAGCTCGGCGTCGGTGTAGTCGAGCCGGCGCAGCCGCAGGTAGAGGAACGTGCCGGTCCGTCGGATGGTGGGTGGTCCCTCGTCCTCGGGCAGTTCGGTCGCACACAGCGCGGCGCCCACGCCGGCCAGCGCCGCGAACGTCTCGTCGACGTGCCACGAGGGGTCCTGGAACTCCATCGTCAGCGGCAGGTCGCTCGGCCAGGCCGCCAGCAACGCCGCCAGCTTGCCATCGTCGCGCCGGACGCCGTCGGGGACCCGGAAGAGGACGGTCCCGAGCCGCTCCCCGAACGCCCGATATGGGCCGGTCAGCCAGGGCACGCTCGTCGTCGGGTCCACCTGGAGCGCGCGGAACGAGCCGCCACGCTGGGCCTTGACCGAGAACCGGAAGTCGGGCGGTGTCGAGGCGACCCAGCCCGCCACCTTCGCGGCCGACGGCGAGCCGTAATACGTGTTGTTGAGTT
>DAIOXD010000057.1:0-9571 GCA_036758145.1 Candidatus Limnocylindrales bacterium | reverse complement strand
GGAACCGGTCGCTCGCGAGATCTTCAGCGTGGAGGGTGGGCGGCCCCTCTCAGGCGTGGTCCCGATCAGTGGCTCGAAGAACGCGGCGCTCAAGCTGTTCGCCGCGGCGATCCTGACCGGCGAGCGCTGTCGGCTCACGAACGTCCCCGAGATCGAGGACGTGCGTGTCATGGCCGACACGCTGCGGGACCTCGGCGTCGTCGTCGACCACCCGGCTGACAACGTCTACGAGGTCGCCTCGGGTGACGTCGATTGGCTGTTCGTCCCGCTCGAGGCGGCCGCCAAGATGCGGGCCAGTTTCATGCTCCTCGGGCCGCTCCTGACCCGCTTCGGGCGAGTCATCATCAGCAACCCCGGCGGCGACCGGATCGGTCGCCGCCCGGTCGACCTCCACGTCGAGGCCATGCGGGCGCTCGGCGCCTCGATCGAGTACCGCAACGGCTACTACTTCGCGACCTCGCCGGGGCGCCTCCGGGGGACGGAGGTCCGGTTCCCCTTCGTGTCGGTGATGGGGACCGAGAACGCGATGCTCGCCGCGACGCTGGCCGAGGGGACCACGGTCATCCGGCCGGCGGCCCAGGAGCCCGAGGTCGACGACCTCATCGCCTTCCTCCAGTCGATGGGCGCGGCGGTCGAGCGGACCTACCCCGACACCATCGAGATCGAGGGTCGCAAGCGCCTCCGCGGCGCGGAGCACAGCGTCATCCCCGACCGGATCGAGGCCGGCACCTTCGTGGTCGCGGCGGCCGTCACGGGTGGCAAGGTGACGCTCAAGCACGCGCCCTGCGATCACCTGGCGGCGTTCATCGAGACGATGGGCCGCGTCGGGGTCGGCATGAACTGCGGCAAGGACACGATCGAGGTGGATGGCACGGCCCTCCACGAGGGCGGCTACCGGGCGACCGATATCGTGACCGCCGCCTATCCCGGCCTGGCGACCGACCTCCAGCCGCCGACCGCGGTCCTCCTGACCCAGGCGACCGGCGTCTCGCACATCCATGAGGCCATCTTCGAGGACCGCCTCGAGTGGCTCGGCGAGGTCCGCAGGATGGGCGCCAAGATCGAGATGCGCGACGCTCACCACGCGACGATCGACGGTCCGGCTCGCCTTGTGGGCACCGATGTCGAGATCGGGGACCTGCGCGCCGGCGCCTCGCTCATCCTGGCGGCCCTGGCGGCCAAGGGCACCACGACCATCCACGGTGCGCACCACGTTCACCGGGGCTATGAGAACATCGAGCGCAAGTTCCTGGACATCGGCGCCAGCATCGCGCGCATCGCGGAAGGGACAGCAGACACGACCTCATGAAGATCGGTATCGACCTCGGCACCGCCAACATCCTCGTCTACGTCAAGGGCAAGGGCATCATCATCACCGAGCCCAGCGTGGTCGCCGTCTCGGACGACAACCGCATCGTCGCGGTGGGCGAGGAGGCCCGCGAGATGATCGGCCGGACGCCCGGCAACATCCATGCCATCCGCCCGATGAAGGACGGGGTGATCGCCGATTACGTCATCACCGAGGCGATGCTCAGCCACTTCATCGGGAAGGTCCGCAAGGGTCGGTTCGGGGTCGGCAAGCCGGACGTGATGATCTCGGTCCCGGCCGGCGTGACGAGCGTGGAGAAGCGAGCTGTCCGCGACGCGGCGCTGAAGGCCGGCGCCAAGGAGGCGTATCTCATCGAGGAGCCGCTGGCCGCCGCGATCGGAGCGAACGTCCCGATCAGTGGGCCCTCGGGGAACATGATCATCGACATCGGCGGCGGGACGAGCGAGATCGCGGTCATCGCGCTCGGCGGCATCGTCGTCTCGCACAGCCTGCGGGTCGGCGGCAACCGTTTCGACGAGGCGATCGCGACCTACATCCGCAAGAAGTACAACCTGATGGTCGGCGAGCGGACCGCGGAGCAGGTCAAGATCGAGATCGGGACCGCCCTCCCGCTCGAACGCGAGCTCACCATGGAGGTCCGCGGCCGCGACCTCATCGCCGGCCTGCCGCGCACGATCCCGATCACGAGCAGCGAGGTGATGGAGGCGATCGAGGCCCCGCTCCAGCAGCTCGTGGCCGCGGTCCGGTCCGTCCTCGAGCAGACCCCGCCCGAGCTGTCATCCGACATCATCGACAAGGGCATGGTCATGTCCGGTGGTGGCGCCCTGCTGCGCAACGTCGACAAGCTGCTGACCCAGGTGACCGGCGTTCCCTGCCACGTCGCGGAGAATCCCCTCAGTTGCGTGGCGTTGGGCACGGGCCTTGCCCTTGAACACTTCGATTTCTTCAAAAAATCGCTGGTCCAACAGGTTTGACCAGAGCGCCATGACTCGGGCGTTCGTCGACCTGCATTGCCACTCGAGGGGAAGCTTCGACTCTCTGTCCGACCCTCGGGACATCGTTCGCGTGGCTGCTGAGCGAGGCCTCACGCACTTGGCGATCACCGATCATGATCGGATCGATGTGGCGGTGGAGGCACGGAACTTCGCGCCTTCTGGCTTGACGGTGATCGTCGGGGAAGAGGTCAAGACGCTCGATGGCGATCTGATCTGCTTGTTCCTCGAGCGGGCGATCCCGCCCGGGCTGTCGGTCGTGGACACGATCGAGGCGGCGCGAACGCAGGGCGGCCTTGTCGGGATCCCGCATCCGTTCGATCGTCGAAGACGATCGATCCTGCGCGACGCGGCGATGGCGAGCCTCGCGCCGGCCGTCGACTGGGTCGAGACCCACAACGCGCGGGTGGTGGGGCGTGGCAACGAGGACGCCGCCGAATTCGCGCTCGAGCACGGCCTGCCGGGCGTCTCGGTCTCCGACGCCCACTCGATCATGGAGGTCGGCGTCGCCTACACGGCCCTCGACGGCGATCCCTCGACCCCGGCCGGTCTGCTCGCCGCCCTCCCGACCGCGGAGATCATCCCGGGCCGAGCAAGCTACCTGATCCGCCTGTGGACGCCGGTCGCGAAGGGTGTCAACCGCATTCGCGGTAACGGCCGGATCCGGATCGCCGACGCCGGTGTCCCACCGGCCCACGAGGATCGTCGGACATGACGGACCCGGGCCGGCACGAACCGAGCTCCCTCGTGGACGCGCTCGAGACCGAGCCGACCGAGTTCGCCCCTATCTCGCTCGGCCAGCGGCTCCGGCAGCCGCGGACGATCGTCTCGATCGTCGTCCCACTCGGGATCATCGCCTTCTTCCTGTTCCTCAATCGCGACCGGCTCGCCGCGGTCCCGGCGCTCATCCTGCGGGCCAACCCGGCGCTGATCCTGCTCGCATTCGTCGTCTTCTACCTCGGTTTTCCGTTGCGCGGCTATCGCTGGCAGCGTCTGCTGCGCGAGACGGGCTTCGTGATCGGGGTCCGCAACTCGGTCGAGATCCTGTACATCTCGTGGTTCGTCAACTGCGTCGTGCCGGCGAAGCTGGGTGACGTCTATCGTGCCTACCTGCTCAAGATGAACAGCGCCGCGTCGCTCAGCCGGACCTTCGGCACCGTCTTCATCGAGCGCATCCTCGACATCTTCGCGATCGCGATCCTGGGGCTGGCGGCGGGGCTGTGGAGCTTCCGTGACGGCATGCCGCCAGCGATCCGGCTCGTGTTCATCGTCGGCATCGTCGTCGTCGTGGTGGCGGCGGTCGGGCTGTTCACGATGCGCAACTTCGGGCGGCGGATCATCGTCCGGTTGCCGCTCCCGCATCGCGCACTCGAGCTCTACGAGCGCTTTGAGGAGGGCGTATTCGGGGCGATCGGCCTTCGTCACCTGCCGACCCTCGCCATCGTGACCGGCCTGATCTGGTTGACCGAGGGCCTGCGCCTCTACATCGTCGTCCTGGCGTTCGCCTTCCCCGACGTCGAGCTCGGGATCTCCGGGGCGGTCTTCGTCGCGCTCATCGGGTCGCTGTTGACGGCGATCCCCCTCAGTCCGGCCGGACTCGGTTTCGCACAGGCCGGCGTGATCGGCGTGCTGACCGTGGCGTACGGCGTGCCCTTGCCGGAGGCGACCGCGATCACGATCCTCGACTGGGTGATCAGCGTCCTCTCGATCATCGTGTTCGGCGCGGTGACCTACGTGCTTTCGCCGATGCCTCGCGGGATGGGCGACATCCCGCAACCACCGGCCGCGGCCTCCGCGGTCGGCGCCACGTAAGAGGCGCTTCGTCATCCGATGCGCTACGGTGCACGTACCAATGGTCATGGGGCCCAGAACCCCTGAACCTTGACCGGACCGGGATTCAGTGCACCGGACCGCCCAGAGTCTGCGCGAGCCCGAGACGCCGACCGGTACCAACGGGTGATATAGGCGTGTGCACGCCCAGCCGATAGTTGGCCAAGCGCAACCATCACTACGGCTGGATCCCACGGAGCGCCCAGGCAACATGACCACCCAGAACGGCCGAGCGTTCAACGAATGGCTGCGAGCCCAGCTCAAGGCCAAGAAGATGTCGCAGCGGCAGCTCGCCCAGCAGTCGGGCGTGGATCACTCGACGATCTCGCGGTTGATCCGCGGTGACCGGATGCCCTCGCTCGGAACCGCCACCAAGCTCGCTCGCGGTCTGCGCGAGTTGCGCGACGACGCCGACACCCCGCAGTACCTCGGTCTGGTCGCGGCCGGCAACACGAACCCCACCGCGCGTGTCGAATACGCGCTGCGCGCCGACGAGCTCCTGAGCGAGCCCCAGGTGCGCCAGATCATGGAGTACTACCTCGCCGTGCGGATGCGTCGCTACGGCCGCACCTTCCAACCGACCGAGACCAGCTCCAGTGCCAACCGGGCGCCCGAGCGGGCCAACGGCCGGACAAGCTCCGCCAGTCCCGTCGGCGTCGGGGTCGGGTCCACCATCAGCACGGTGCGCTCCGTCTCCCGTACCGCCACCCGGGAACCGGGGCGCTACTAGCACACACCAGGGCACGACCCGGTTTCGCCCTCCACGATCCGGGTCTCGGGGCAGCGAACGCCGGCGTCTGGGGCGCCGGCGTTCGCGATTCCCGGCGGGTTCGTCGCGCGCCAGCTGCGACCGTTGGCCCGGGCCGTTCGTTACTCCCGGTGCAAACGTTGCACCGGGAGCACACATCCGATCGTTGCCTCGGTCGTTGGCCTCCGAATCGGTCCGGGATGTACGCCCGGTGCAACCAGACGCCGTGGCCGACCGATCCAGGCCCCAAAACGGGCTCGATCTTGCTCGGGGTGCAACGCCACGGGTGATCCGGCCCCATCAGAGCAACGATGTGTTCTCAGGGTGCAAGCGTTGCTCACCGTGCAACTGGCAGCTAAGCAGGCGCGGCCATGATCGCGACATGACTACCCGCACCAGGCCTGTCGATCGCGGCACAGAACGCGGTCGACGGTTGCGCGCCTCGATCGGCGCCGAGATCCGCCAGGCGAGGGTCGACCGGAACCTGACGCTGAGGGAGGTCGGTCGGGCGATCGGGTGCTCCGCGGCAACGGGAAGTCGCGTCGAACGTGGTGTCCTGGACCACGTCGACGTGATGCTCCTGGCGCGGATGTGTGCAGTCATCGGGCTCGACCTATCGATCAAGGCATATCCGGGCGGTGACCCGATCCGCGATGCCGCGCACCTCGAACTTCTCCGAGATTTTCGCGCCCTGCTGCATCCCTCGATCGAGTGGGCTGTCGAGGTGCCCCTCCCGGTTAGGGGCGACTCTCGAGCGTGGGACGGGTTCATGCGCGCCCTCGATTGGCGGTATGGCGTCGAGGCCGAAACGGCGCCTCGCGACGGGCAGGCGACGCTGCGACGAGTCGCTCTCAAGCAACGCGACGGGCAGGTCGATGGCGTCGTGCTCCTGTTGCGCGACACGGCGCAGACTCGTGCGTTCCTGCGTGAGATCCAGCCTGTCGTCGGTTCGACCTTCCCCATTTCCGGGATGCGCGCGCAGGAATTGCTGCGTGTGGGCGCGAACCCGGGCGGGAGCGCCATCGTCGTGCTGCCTCGCCGACCTCCGGCCACCGCAAGCCTGATGACATAGGCGAGCCTGCTGGTCGACTACCACAGGCGCTGGGCGCCGATCACTCGGGCGCGCCCTGCGGCTCGTCGGGGGCAGGCCCGGTCCGGGCCCGGCTGCCACGCAACGTCATGGCCCCGGGCGGCAGGTCCGCGAGCGGACGCCCGGCGGCGATGTCATGGGCACGAGCGAGGTTGATCGCGTCGTACCCTTCGTCCATCCCGGGCGTCTCGAGGTAGTAGACAGCGTGTGCGAGCGCCGGATGACGCAGCAGGTGACCCAACCCGCCCACACCGATCCGGCCGGCGCCCAGGTGCTCGTGCCGATCGAGACGCGAGCCGAGCTCCGATTTCGAGTCGTTGAGATGGAACATGACCAGCCGATCGAGACCGATCCGCTCATCGAAATCCGAGAGGAAGGCGTCGATGGCGTCAGGGTCGGACAGGTCGATCCCCGCGGCCCAGGCGTGCGCCGTGTCGATGCAGAAGCGGACCCGCCGGGCCGCGATGCCCCGCGCCGCCACGGCTTCCGCGATGTCGCTCAGCCCGGCGACGTCCATGCCCATCCCGAACCCGCTGCCCGGCGAGTTCTCGAGCACGACCATCGCCCCATCGGGCGCTTCGTCCACCTCGCCGAGGACGAGGGCCAGGCCGTCGGCCAGTCGCTGCGTGCCGGCCGGGACGCCCGCGCCACGATGCGAGCCGACGTGGACATTGACGAACCGCCCCGCGAACCCGGGAGCGGCCCGCAGGTCGCTTGCGAGGACCGCCACCGAGCGCCCGAAGAAGTCCTCATCCGGCCCGGCGAGGTTGACGAGGTAGGACGCATGCACGGCGACCGGCCCGATACCCAGCTCGCCGAGACGTGTCCGGAAGGCCGGCCCCTCGGCCGGTGGCTCCTGGCGACGCTGCCAAGCGGTCGGATTGTCGACGAAGATCTGGAGTGCGTCCGCGCCGATCTCATGCGCCCGCTCGACCGCCCGGACCATGCCGCCGCCGAGCGGAAGGTGGGCACCGAGCCGCCGGCCATCGGGAAGCATCCGCGGATCGCCGGGATCGGTCAGGAACGGCCTGACGCGGCTCGTTCCGGGGCACTGGGGGCGTGGCTGCGGCCCTGGGTGTAGTCGCCGCCGACGACGGGTTCGATCAGGCCGTAGTCGCCATCGTTACGGCGGTACAGGACCGCGATCCGCTCGGTCTCGGCGTTGACGAAGACGAAGAACTGGTGGTCGAGCTCCTCCATCGCCGCGACGGCATCCTCCTCGAACATCGGCTCGATGGCGAAGCGCTTGACCTTGACGATCCGGGTTTCGCGGCGCGGTCCCTCGGATCCGTCGGCGAGACGGCGGAGGATCTGCTTCTCCTCCTCGGGTCGGGCTCGAAGCCGCGGCTTCTCCTTGTGTTCGACCGCCTGGCGCTCGGCCTTGTCGACGACGTCGTCGAGTGCCTCCTGATAGCTGGCGCCGGTCGCTCGAGCGCGAAGCACCTGACCGTGGACGATCAGCGTGACCTCGGCGAAGTGCGACTCCGCGGCGTTCTTGTGCCGCTCGTTCCAGAGCTCAACGGTGGCATCGGTCCGATCGTCGAGGAGCCGCTCGATCCGCCTGAGTTTTCGCTCCGCATACTCGCGGACGCGATCGGGGATCTCGGCGTTCTTGCCCTTGACGATCGTCCTCAAACGAACCCCCGGGGCCACAGCCCGACGTTGCGGTGAGCGGATCCGATCCAGAGGGTGGGTCGGGTCGCCGCCCGTCCGCCATCGAGTATACCCGCGTCGGCGACGGCCCCCGGTCATCGCTCCCGGGCGACCGCGATCGCGCTGGCGGCGACCGCACCGCCCCGGCGGAGGGCCGTCGCGCACGCCGCGAGGGTCGCGCCGGTCGTGACCACATCGTCGACGAGGAGCACCCAGCGGCCGATCACCACTCGAGAAGCCACGTCGTTTCGGAGACGGAACGCGCCGACCACGTTGGCAGCCCGCTCGTCGCGTCCGAGCTCGAACTGGGCGACCGTCGCGCGCCCGCGCTCGAGCGCGAGGGCCAGCGGCAGCCCGAGCTCGCGCGCGGTGACCGCGGCGATGAGCGCCGCCTGGTCATAGCCACGCTGCCGCTCGCGTTCGGCGTGGACGGGGACCGGTACGACGACCTCGGTGCCGGTGCCGACGCGCGTCCAGCGTCGGGCGAGCGCCGCGCCGAGGGGCTCCGCGAGTCGGCGTTCGCCCTTGTACTTGAGGTCGTGCAGCGCGTGTCGCACCGGTCCGCTGAACGACGCGCACCACTCGAGCTGCAGGAGGGGCGCTGGGATGTCGGCGGGAAGACCGATCGGCGTCCCACCGGGGAGCGCACGCCGGGCGTCAAGCGCCGGGAGGCAGGCCGCGCAGAGCGGTGCACCCTCGCGCCCGCAGCCCGAGCAGACAGCCGGCAGTGCGAGGTCGAGTGCGGTCGAGGCGAGCCGTCGGAGCGAGGCCATCGGCTGATGATGGCCGGCCGCCCTTCACTCCGGGTTGGCGGACTCCAGGGCGATATGGTCGCCGACGGCCGTGCCACTCCCGGCGATCGTCCCCATGGGCAGTTCCAGGACGCCGTTCGCGCCCCGCACCAGCGGGACGATCCCGGTCCAGGCCTTGAGGCCGGGGTGGACCGAGATGACCGGCCGGGCGCCCTCACGCGTGGGATCCGGCTGGCCGAGGAAGACCGCGTCGATGGCGAAGCGCATGAACATCATGTGGATCCCGTTGCCGGGCAGCCACAGAGCGTCGCCGGGCGGGAGGCCCGGCCGCCCCATGAGTCCCATGAACCTGGCCCACAGCCCGTCGGCGACCTCGAGCCGATCGGCGACCACGCTGGCACGGGTGATGTTCCGGGCACGGAGTGGCGTGGTCAGCGGCGACGCCAGGGTCGAGACCTCAGACCTTGAGGTTGATGACGATGAGGATGATCGCCGGCCCGAGGATGACGATGAACAGCGACGGGAAGATGCACCCGACGAGCGGGAAGAGCATCTTGATCGGTGCCTTGGCGGCCTGTTCCTCGGCGCGCTGGCGGCGCTCGATCCGAAGCTGCTCGGACTGCACCTGCAGCACCTTGGAGATCGAAACACCGAGCTGCTCGGCCTGGATGATCGCCCCGATGAAGTTGGTCAGCGGCACGACCTCGGTGCGGGCCACGATGTCGCGCAGGGCGTCCCGCCGCGCCTTCCCGACGCGAACCTCGGCCAGCGCCCGACGGAACTCGTCCGAGAGCGGGCCCTGGAGCTTCTCGACGACCTTGGCAAGGGCGGCGTCGAAGCCGAGGCCGGCCCGGACGGAGATCGTCAGCAGGTCGAGGGCGTCCGGGATCATCAGCAGGATGGCCTTCTGGCGCTTCTTGACGCGGCCGCCGAGCCAGAACTCGGGGATGGTATAGCCGAAGATGCCGCCGATGAGGGTCAAGACCAGGGCGATCGGTGGCGGGAACTTGAGCAGCCCGACGATGAAGAACAGGAAGAAGAAGAGGATCGCCCCGACGATCGCGCCGATCGCCTTGATGCCGAGCCAGTCGGCGACGCGCAGGTCACCGGGGTTGCCGGCCAGCGCCAGGCGTTTTTCCGTCCGGTCGCTGAACGAGGTGCTGGTGACGCGCGAGA
>DAIOXD010000056.1:0-9636 GCA_036758145.1 Candidatus Limnocylindrales bacterium | reverse complement strand
TCTTGCTGGAGCGCGTACTGGATCCCGCGCGCGACGGCGTGCTCGTCTTCGACGATGAGGATGGTGGCTGCCACGTGGCGATGCTACACCGGGTGTTGAGAAGGGCCTCTGGCAGGCCGACCCGACGCTACCCCGCGCCCGGCCCGGCCCGGCCCGGCCCCCGATATTCCGCTTGGTAATGAGGATCGCGCCGAACGTGCTTGGCCGAGGCCAGGTTTCGGCGAAAACGCGTGTTGGCGACGCTGGCAGGAGCCGATTCCCATGACTGAGCGGAATACGGTCCGGCAGCGATCGCGTTCATTGATCAAAACGGCGTGCAGCACGCTCCGCCCGACGCCGATCTCGACACAAGGCGAGGGTGGCCACGCTCAGAACCTTCGGATCCGATCAGCCAGCCTGATCGGGCGGCGCTTGGGGCGCCGCGCCTGGGCGCCTGCGGGGCGCCGCGCCTGCGGGACGCCTCGTGCGGCCACGCTCGCGTGCCGTGGTACCCTAGCGGACGCTACCCGGGCGCCTCGCCACACCGGCCCCGCCGGCGAGCCGCAGCCCGGACCCAACCGATGATCCATCCAGAGGTTTCCTGACATGTCCACCGCCCGCGCGACGCTGGCCGCCGAACATCGCGAGATCACCGGCAAGAAGGTCGCCCGCCTTCGAGCTGCAGGCCGTCTGCCGGCCGTGGTCTATGGCCATGGGGTCGACTCCTCGAGCATCTCCGTCGATGCCCACGAGTTCGAGCAGCTCCGCCGCCACTCAGGCCCGAACGCCCTCGTGGACCTCTCGGTCGATGGCAACAAGGCGAGCCCGGTCCTGGTCTCCGCGGTCCAGGTGCACCCGGTCAACCGCAAGACCCTGCATGTCGACCTCTTCCTCGTCCGCATGACCGAGGAGCTGACGGTCGACGTCCCGCTCGTGGCCAGCGGCGAATCGCCGGCCGTCACGCTCCAGGGCGGCACGCTCCTCCACCCGATCGAGTCCGTGCGCGTGCGCGCCCTCCCCGATCACCTGCCGCAATCCATCGAGTACTCGGTCGAATCGCTCACCGATTTCGACACGACGATCCATGTTCGAGACCTCACCATCCCAGCCGACGTGACCCTGCTGACCGACGGTGACGAGATCATCGCCAAGGTCCAGGCGCCGCGCGTCGAGGAGGTCGTCGAGGTCCCGGTCGAGGCCGGCGAGGGTGCTCCGGAAGGCGAAGAGGGTGCCGAACCCGCCGAGGGTGCCGAGACGAGCGAGGGCGGAGCCGGCGAAGGCTGACCCAGCCGGGCCCTCGCGAGCCGTTCACCGACTCCTCAGCGCGAGCGTCGGCCCGAGGCGAACACGATCGGGAAGCGCATCGTCATCTGATCGGATGACAGTCCGGAGAGCCGCTCGCGGAGCGTCGAGACCAGCCGCCTTCGAAGCGCAGGCGCCAGCTCGTCGAAGAGTGTTTCCTCGTCGAATGCCTTGAGGAAGGCGATGTAGCCCTCGACGCCGAAGCGGTGCACGACCCAGCCGCCTCGGGCCGTGACGTCGGCGAACCCGGCCCGTCGCAGTTCGCCCTGCGCGCGTTCCACGGACGGCACATCGCCTGATCGCCCATCGCCGCCGCGCGCCTCGATGCCCAGATCCTCGAGGACATCATCGAAGGTCACGTCGGGGAGGAAGACCCGTTGGTCCTCGAGCCACGTGACGTAGGCGAGGCGTCCGCCCGGACGCAGGACTCGCCTAACCTCACGGAGTGCTCGCGCGCGCCGCGGGACGAGTTGGAAGACGAACGAGGAGAGGGCGGCATCGAATTCGCCATCATCGAATGGGAGCGCGTCGGCGTAGGCCACGGTCGTGCTGAAACGGCGACGTTCGGCCGCAGGGAGGAGCCGATCGGCCTCGGCATCGGCCACCGCGCACATCCCCGCGGACGCATCGATGCCGACGATCGAGACCGTCGGCCAGCGCGCGAGTGCGCCGAGCCCCAGCTGGCCCGTCCCGGTCCCGATGTCCACCATCCGGGTCGGACCCGGGCCGACCGGCTCGAACCCGTCGAGAAGCTCGGCGACGGCCGGCGCGAGGACCGGCGCCCACCAACGCGCGTACCCTGTCGCGATCCTGTCGTAGCGCTCGCCCTGGTCGGTCACCCACCCATCGTGCCACGCCCGGAGAGACGGTCGCTGGCTAGCCCTCGCCGACGATCGGTGCCGGCGGCACGGTGCCCGACGGGCGCCGGCCGAACCCGAACCGCCGCGCGATCCACACTACGACGACCGCCAGCGCGCCGAGGACGAGCAGGAGCGGCAGCCAGACGATGACGAACCAGATCCCGGCCGTCGCCAGGCCCTGGAGGGCGGAGACCAGCGTCGCCGCGGCCTCGTCGACGACCTTGGCGGGTTGCCAGTCATCGGCCGCCGCCTGGACCGCGACGACCGGGACGCTGAACTGGACGGTGAGGGTGGCATAGCCGGCGCGGTCGTTGAGATCCTTGAGCTGGGCGGTGAGCTCCTCGATCTGGCCGCGCGTCGAGGTCAGCTGGGCCTGGACCTCGAGCACGTCGGAGATCTTGGTGGTCTTCTCCGCGATGCCCTGCAGGGCGATCTCGCTGGCTCGCAGATTCGCGATCCGCGCCTCGAGGTCGACGACCTGACCGGTCACCTCGACCGCTTGCGTCTGTTCGGTGTCGACCTTGGTCGTCAGGCCGTTAAGCCCATGCAGAGCGTCGAGCGCCGGCTCCCATTTGTCGGCGGGGATGCGATAGGTGATCTGGGCCGAAGGCTTGTCCCCCTGGCTGCTCGTGGTCGAGGCGCCGACATAGCCACCCAGCGCCACGATGGCGTCGCGCGCGACCTGGAGCGCCTTCGCGATATCGCTGACCTCGAGGGTCATCGTGCCGGTCCGGATGATCTTGGCGTCGTCCACGACGGCGACGGGGCCATTGGAACCGCCTCCGGCCACCGGGTTGCCCTGCGGCACGCTGGCCTCCCCGGTACCCGCGGCAGGAGCCGGTACGGCCGCCCCGGTGCCCGAGCCGTCGACGGCCTTGCCGACTGTCGAGAGGTTGCCCGCGGCGCTACCGCCGCACGCGACGACGAGCACCGCGATGGCGATCAAGGAAGGGAGCGAACGGATGGCGCGCATGTTGGACCTCCGTGGCGCGTCGCGACCGTCTGGCCGCAGCGGCACCCGGGAGACGCCGGGGTGGGTCGGCTGGTTCCGCGGGTATCGTTGGGGCGTGGCACTCCCCTTCGACCCGCCGCTCGAACCGATGCTCGCCAAGGCGAGCGACGCCCTGCCGACCGATGACGGCTGGCTCTTCGAGCCCAAGTGGGACGGCTTCCGGGCGCTCGTGTTCCGCGACGGGGATGACGTCTACACGCAGTCGCGCGACCTCAAGCCGCTCGACCGCTACTTTCCCGAGCTTGCGGACCCGCTGCGCGCCGCGCTCCCGGAGCGCTGCATCCTCGATGGCGAAGTGGTCATCGCCCGCGACGGGGCGCTCGACTTCGAGGCGCTGCTCCTTCGGATCCACCCGGCCGCATCGCGGGTCAAGATGCTCGCGGAGCAGTCGCCCGCCTCGTTCGTGGCGTGGGACCTGCTGGCCCTCGGCGACGAGGACCTGCGTGCGGTCCCCCAGGGCGACCGGCGTGCACGTCTGGAGGCGGTCCTCGGCGCCGCCCGGCCGCCGGTCCACCTGACGCCGGCAACGCGCGACCGGGCGACGGCGGTCGACTGGTTCGAGCGCTTCGAGGGCGCCGGGCTCGATGGGGTCGTCGCCAAGCGGCTCGACGCGCCCTATCAGCCCGGCAAGCGGACGATGCTCAAGATCAAGCACCAGCGCACCGCCGACTGCGTCGTCGCCGGCTTCCGATGGCACAAGAACGGCCCGGGCACCCACGTCGGCTCGTTGCTGCTGGGGCTGTACGACGACGCCGGCACGCTCCACCACGTCGGCGTAACGTCGTCGTTCAGCTGGGACCGGCGCGCGGAACTCGTCGGAGAGCTGGCGCCGCTGCGCGAGAACGCGATGGATGGCCATCCCTGGGGCAACTGGGCCGAATGGACGGCCGCGGCAGAAGCGTCCGGACAGCGCGTCCCGGGCGCGACATCGCGCTGGAACCGCGGCAAGGACCTGTCATGGGAGCCGCTGCGCGCCGAGCGGGTCGCGGAGGTCGCCTACGACCACCTCCAGGGCGACCGGTTCCGGCACGCGACCACGTTCAAGCGCTGGCGCCCCGATAAGCCGCCCGAAGCCTGTCGCTACGATCAGCTCGAGGAGACGGTGCCGTTCCTTTTGGCCGGGATCTTCGGGACCGACGGGGGTGGGCGCTGACCCTCATTTGACGCGAGGGAGGCTGAGCCTGAACCTCGACCCGACCCCGGGCACGCTCTCGACAGTCAACCGTCCGCCGCCTCGCTCCGCGAGGCTTTGAGCGAGGGCGAGACCGAGTCCCGTTCCGTCCGGACTCGCAGCGTCGGCTCGAACGCGATAGAACGGCTCGAAGATCCGAGCGATGTCGGCCGCGTCGATGCCCGGGCCGTCGTCGTCGACCTCGAGGATCGCCTCGCGCTCGGAGCCGAACGTCGTGAGCCCGATGTGGACCGTCGGTCCGCCGTGGCGGGCGGCGTTGTCGAGCAGGTTGGCGAGGATCCGTCGGAGATCGTCAGGGTCGGCGGCAACGAGCAGGTCGGGGACGAGGGCGACCTTGGTCTTCACCTCGAGCGGCCACGTCGCGCGGGATTCCTCGACGGCCTCGGCCGCGACTACCGACAGGTCGATCGCCTCCGCGGCCGGAGCGAGCAAGCGCTCGTCGGTCCGCGCCAGAAGGAGCAGGTCGTTGGTCAGTCGGGTCAGTCGATCGGTCGACGCGACGACGGACTGGAGCGCCGATCTCAGGCTCTCGGGTGACGCAGCCCCCTCGGCCGCGCTCTCGGCCGTCGCCCGGATCGCCGCCAACGGGGTGCGCATCTCGTGTGAGGCGTCAGCCACGAAGCGCCGCTGGCGGAGGTGGGCCTCGCGGATCGGGCGAAGGGTGCGCGTGGCAAGGACCCATGCGATGACCCCGACGATGCCGACGACCAGGATATTGGCGATGAGCAGGGCGACGCCCATCCGCTCGACGGTCGTCTGATATGCCAGCTGCGACGCCTGGAGACTCGACACTTCCGGGGCAAGGTCGAAATCGGGTTGCAGGGCGATCGTCATGACGACGTAGAAGACCACGCTGAATACGCCGAACACGAGCGCGAACAGGACGATGTAGAGCAACGTCAGGCGCAAACGCGCCCGCGCGAACATCAGTCGGACCCCGCAGGCCCGTCGAGGGCCCGCAGCCGATACCCGGCACCCCGGATCGTCTCGATGAGCCCGTTCCGGCGGCCGCCGTCGACCTTGCGGCGCAGGCTCCGGATGTAGACCTCCACGACGTTCGACTCGGCGGCGAACTCGGCGTCCCACAGTGCGTCGATGAGGCGGTCGCGCCCGAAGATCTGGCCGGGGTGGCGCGCCAGCAGCTCGAGCAGCGCGAACTCGCGCGCGGTGAGGCGGATCGTGCGCCCGGCGCGGGTGACGCCGAGCGTGGCCGGGTCGAGCTCCAGGTCGCCGATGACGATCCGGGCTACGCGCTCGGGGCTCGTCCGCCGCCCGAGCGCCCGGATCCGCGCCCGCAGCTCGGCCATCGCGAACGGCTTGGCGAGATAGTCATCGGCGCCACGATCGAGACCGGCGACCCGATGCTCGACGCCATCGAGCGCGGTCAGCATCAGGATCGGCTCGTGGAAGCCGGTCGCCCGGAGCCGATCGCAGACCACGAGGCCGCTCAACCCGGGCAGGACGATGTCGAGCACGACGAGGTCGTAGGCGTACGTCTCGGCCCAGGTCAGGGCCTCGCGCCCGTCCGCGACGAGGTCGACCGCGTGGCCGTCGGCCTGCAGGGCGGTGCGGACCGCCTCGGCGATCGCGGGTTCATCCTCGACGACCAGGACGCGCAGGGTCCGATCCTCCCGTTCAGCGAGCCGCGCCGGGTCGGTCCGATGGCCGACGAGCGGTATCGACCATCGACATGAACATCAGATGATGCCCGTTTCGGAGAACGCCGCATCGCGGGCATCGACGAGCTCGATCCGGTTGCCGAAGGGGTCGCGGATGTAGCAGCGTCGGACCGGCAGGCCACTATCGTCGTCCTCGCTCGGCACGCCGGCTTCGGCGAGTGCCTCACGCGCGGCGTCGAGGTCATGGACGACCAACGCCGGGTGCGCCCTGGCGAGCGGCCGGAAATCCGGCTCGGCTCCGAGGTGGACCGCCACGCCTACTGCCCGCCCCGCGAACCAGCACCCGCCGCGACCGGCCAGCTCGGCCGGTTTTGCCACTTCCCGAAGTCCGAGCACGGATCCGTAGAACCGGCGAGCCTCGGCCTCGCCACCCGGCGGCATCGAGAGCTGGACGTGGTCGATGCCGACGAGCTCGATCATGTCGTCGAATCGGGCTTCTTCGGCTTCGGTGTCGGCATGCGCGCTCGTGGCCCCGCGGTCGCGGCCTTCCAGGCCTCGATGTCCTGGCCCGCCCAGGGGTCGAAGTCGGATTCGAGCGGCTCCTGGCCCGGCCGGTCGGCGTCCGGGACGTGGATGAGGTTGACGCGCACGCGAGTCCAGGTCGTGGAACGGCCGCGCATGGAATCCACCAGGATGTCCGGCGGTTCCAGGAACGGCACGACCTCAGGGTGGCGCACCTTCCAGCGCTCGAGGCCCTCGAGAGCCTCTGCCTTTCGCTCCGCCCGGGCGATCTCGACGACCGGGATCGAGCTCTTGCGGCGGCCTGTCGGCGTGGGCTTGGAGCCGGCCCACTCGGTCGGTAGGCCGGCGTTGGCGTCGCCCCCCGCCACCGCCGCCGCGCGCTCCGCCGCGACCTCCGGCGGCGGCCCGCCGGCCCTACCCCGACCCGGCTCGTACTCCGAGGGTGGCCTTCGCGCGCGGGAGGGCTGGACGCGCGGCGGCTCGCCGGCCTGCTTCGCGTAATTGGGTGGCCACGGCGCATCGCCGAGGCCATGCGCCTCGTCGCGGGCGCTCAGTTCGAGCAATGTCTCGAGCGATCCGACAGCCTCGTCGATCCCGGCCCCAGGGTCGCCCGTCGCGGCATACCGGGCGGGCACCGTGTCGATCGTGAACGCTTCGGCTTCGACGGTGGGCACCTCGTCCCAGGTCAGCGGCGTCGAGACGCGCGCGTCGGGCAGCGGCCGAACGGAATAGGCGGACGCCACCGTTCGATCCTTGGCGTTCTGGTTGTAGTCGAGGAAGACGCCGTGGCGCTCCTCCTTCCACCACTTGGATGTGGCGAGGTCGGGGGCGCGCCGCTCCACGTCCCGAGCGAGCGCGAGGGCCGCCCGACGCACCTCCGGGAAGGTCCAGCGCGGCTCGATCCGGACGTTGATATGGATCCCGCGCGAACCCGAGGTCTTCGGCCAGCCCACGAGCCCCACGGCTTCGAGCGCCTCGCGCGTCGCAAGCGCGACCAGCCGGATGTGATCCCACGGCACGCCGGGTACCGGATCGAGGTCCACCCGAAGCTCGTCGGGGTGATCGAGGTCCTCGGCCCGAACCGGGTGCGGGTTGAGGTCGATGCAACCGAGGTTGCCCACCCACGCGAGGCCCGCGGCGTCATCGATCACGACCTCGTCGGCGGTGCGTCCGGACGGGAAGGTCAGCGTCGCGGTCCGGATGAAGTCGGGGGTGTTCTCCGGTGCCCGCTTCTGGAAGAACGGCTGGCCCGCAGCGCCGTCGACGAACCGCTTGAGCGCCATCGGCCGGCCGCCGGCGCCACGGAGCGCGCCCTCCGAGACGGACTGGTAGTACTTGATGAGGTCCAGCTTCGTGTGCCCGGTCTCGGGGAAGTAGACCTTGCGCGGGTTGGTGACGGTCACCTCGTGACCGCCGATGCGGAGGACCTCCTTCTCCGTGGCCATGGGTGCCACGATAGCGCTCGACAGCCGGGCACGACCGCCCGATGATGCCCGGACGCACCTGTCGATTCCGTCCGGATCCGTTCGTCGTGATGGAAACGGCCGTCGACGTCCGGCCGGTGAGCAAGGAGGCATGCCATGCAGTACGCGCTGTTGATCTACACGCCCGAGCCGACCGAAGAGGTTCCCCAGGAACAGGTGGCGGCCGAGTTGCGCGAGTACGACGCGTTCAGCGCACGCCTCCGCGAAAAGAACGCGATGTTGGGGGGCGAGGCGCTCGATTCGACCGCCACGGCGACGACGGTCCGGGTCGTCGACGGCAAGACGATCACGACCGACGGCCCCTTCGCCGAGACCAAGGAGATGCTCGGCGGGTTCTACCTGGTCGAGGCGGCCGATCTCGACGAGGCGATCTCGTTCGCCGCGATGATCCCGGGTGCCAAGCACGGCTGCATCGAGGTCCGGCCGGTCTGGGACTATGGCGCTGCGGCGGCCCCGGAACCGGCCGCGGCGACGGCGGCCAACTGAGAGGCCCGGCGACAGGGCGGTCATTGCACGAGTCCGAGGCCGCCCACGACGCCATCGACCGGCTGTTCCGCGAGGAGCAGGGCCGGGCGATCGCGACTCTCATCCGGGTGACGGGCGACTTCGACCTGGCCGAGGAGGCCGTCCAGGACGCGTTCATCAGCGCGCTCGAGACCTGGCCCCAACGCGGCGTGCCGGACAACCCGGGCGCGTGGATCACGACCACGGCCCGCAATCGCGCCATCGACCGGCTGCGCCGCCGGAAGCGATTGACCGAGAAGACCGAGTCGCTCGCGCGCGAGACGGCCCTCGAAGCCGACCTGCGCGCCATCGATACAGGGGTGGCCGAAGACGCCATGCACATCGCCGACGATCAGCTCCGGCTCATCTTCACGTGCTGTCACCCGGCGCTCGCCCTGGACGCACGGGTCGCCCTGACGCTGCGCACGTTGGGCGGCCTCACCACCCCCGAGATCGCCCGCGCGTTCCTGGTCCCCGAGCCGACGCTCGCCCAGCGGCTGGTGCGGGCCAAGCGCAAGATCCGCGACGCCGGGATCCCCTATCGCGTGCCGCCACCCGAGCTTCTGCCCGAACGGCTCGACGGCGTCCTGCGCGTGCTCTACCTCGTGTTCAACGAGGGGTACGCGGCGTCGTCCGGCGACTCGCTCATCCGCCGCGAGCTGTGCGCCGAGGCGATCCGGCTGGCACGGGTCGTGGTTGCGCTGCTCCCCGACGAGCCCGAGGCGGCCGGGCTGCTGGCGCTGATGCTCCTCCATGACGCCCGCCGCGATGCGCGGGTCGGTTCGGCCGGCGAGCTGGTTCTGCTCGACGACCAGGACCGCTCGCGCTGGGACGCCGACCGGATCGTCGAAGGCCGCGCGCTCGTGGCGGGCGCGGTGGACGCGAGACGGCCGGGGCCATACCAGGTCCAGGCCGCCATCGCGGCGCTGCATGACGCGGCGGCCACCCCGGCCGACACCGACTGGGCGGGGATCGCCACGCTGTACGGATCGCTCCAGCGGATGACGCCGTCGCCGGTCGTCGAGTTGAACCTCGCGGCGGCCGTCGCGATGGCCGATGGCCCAGCGGTGGGGCTCGCCATGATGGACGGCATCGCCGTCTCGGGCGAGCTCGAGTCATATCCCTACCTGCACGCGGCCCGGGCGGACCTCCTCCGCCGTCT
>DAIOXD010000055.1:0-9711 GCA_036758145.1 Candidatus Limnocylindrales bacterium | reverse complement strand
GGGTCGAGGTCGACCACCTTCTCGCCGTCGAGCTTGAGGACGACGCGCAGCACGCCGTGGGTCGACGGATGCTGGGGGCCCATGTTGATGAACATCTCGCCATCGCCGAGCGTGTAGAACTCGGCCTCCCGCTCGGTCCGCGGCGGGTAGGGTGGGACGGGCTCGAAGACGCCCAGCTCGCGGTCGAGCGTGACCCTGGGATCGTCGGTGGACTGGTGGGCGGGGCTGATCGGCATCGGTCTCGCTCGGGCTCCGTCAGGCGGGCGTCCGGCGCACGAGCGCCGTGGCGGGGGCGTTGCTCGGGGCTTGCGTGCGTTCCATCGGCCGGACCCCACCGCCGGGTGAGCGAGCCGCGTCGTCGGGCAGGAAGAAGTCCTTGCGCAGCGGGAAGCTCTGGTAATCGGGTGGCATGTAGATCCGGCGCAGGTCGCGGTTGCCTTCGAAGGTGATCCCGAACATGTCGTACGCCTCGCGCTCCATCCACTCGGCGCCCTTCCACAGGAAGGTCACCGACGGGACGCGGGGGTCGTCGCGCGACAAGCCGTCGGCCGTGACGCGCAGCCAGTCGGGTGTCGTCTCGCTCCACAGGTGATAGACCACCTGCATGACCTGGCCGGTATCCACGCCCGCCAGGTCGCTCAGGAACTGGAAATGGAGGTCGGGCTCATCGTGGAGGGCGGTCATGACCGCGACGACGTCGCCGGCCGCGATGCGCATCTCGGTCTCGTCGTAGCGCTGGCGGATCGGACCCGTCAGCTGATCCGCGAATCGCCGTTCGAGGCGCGCCTTGAACTGACGGTCCACGCTCAGACGTCCTCTGGCACGGTCGGGCCGATCGCCCGGTCGGGCCAGTGGCCGCGCCGATCCTTGACCAGTTGCTGGAGCTTCATCATCCCGTAGATGAGGCCCTCGGGACGTGGCGGGCAGCCCGGCACGTAGACGTCGACCGGCATCACCCGGTCGATCCCCTCGACGGTCGCGTAGCTCCGCTTGTAGCGCCCACCCGAGCACGTGCAGTCGCCCATCGCGACGCACCACTTCGGTTCGGGCATCTGTTCCCAGAGTCGGACGAGCGGTCCGGCCATCTTGGTCGTCAGCGTCCCGGCCACGATCAGGACGTCGGCCTGGCGCGGGCTGGCCCGGAACGGGAACATCCCCCAACGGTCCATGTCGTTCTTGGACGTGGCCGCGGACATCATCTCGATCGCGCAGCAGGCGAGGCCGGACAGGAGCGGCCACAGGCTGTTCATCCGGATCAGGTCGAGGACGTAGTCGGCCTTGGTCGGGATGACCTCGAGGACGCCGCTCCAGCGGGCATCGTCGTGCCGTCCGAGACCGCTCGCCTCGAACTCGCGGAGGTGCGTGATGTCGCTTGCGCGTCCGCCGTCGTACGCCTCGGGGTCGGCCGCCTGCCACAGGGTGTTCGGGACGATGATCGGCGCGAGGACGTCGCGACGGTCGTCGGTCACCGCGGGCAGGTTGCCGGGGTTCGACGTGTTGGTGCCGCCGCCCGACTTCACCGCCACGTGAGCGCCCCCTTCCGCCAGGCGTAGGCCAGCCCGAGCAGCAGGATCGCCACGAAGATCAGCATGCTGACCAGCCCGCCCAGAAGCAGGGTGCGGAAATCGATCGCCCACAGGTAGATGAAGACGACCTCGATGTCGAAGGCGACGAAGAGGAGCGCGTAGATGTAGAACGACAGGCCGAATCGGCCGTGGGTGTCGCCGTACGTGTCGATCCCCGATTCGTAGGGCAGGCCCTTGTGCTCGTCGCCGCGGTTGCGGTGGGAGATGAGCCAGGCTGCGCCGATCGTCAAGAACACGAACGAGACGCCCGCGAACGCGAAACCCACGACGTACCAGATGCCGGTCAACCGAACTCCCTTCGAGCGACGCGTCGGGGGCCGGCGTCGCTTGCCCGAGGACCTGTTGCTGCGCGCAGACGCACCCGGAACGGCAGGTCTGAGCCTGAACGCATTCTACCAGTGGGAACGGGGCGGGCAGTGGGGGCGGTGCGGGCGGCGCGCCCCCCGGCGGATCGGCGCGCCCCCGGCGGGTCGGCGCGGCTGGTGTCGGGGAGTGGCCCGCGCCGAGCGCGCGTGCAGGTTCGCGTGCCACTCCCCGTCAGGTCGTGCCCGACCGTCGCGAATCGTGCGACGGCGTCGTCCTGGGCGGCAATAGGTAGACCGCCCTATTCCGGGGCCGCGCGGTGGGGTCCTGGGGGCAAGGGGCGCTGGCGCGTCCGGCTCTAGCGCTGCAGCTGGAACCCGAACCCGGCTAGCGGTGGACCACCCTCCGGCCAGCCGCGTCCGAAGGCCATGACGCGAAATCGACCCATCGCGCCCGGATCGAGGAGCCGCATCAGCCCGGAGCGGACCGCGAGGTAGTCCTCGAGGGTCGTGGCGGGGTCGGCCTGGATCGCCTGGAGCAGGCGCTCGGTCCCGAGCCCCACGAGGAACTCGGCTTGGGTCGTCGTCCCGAGGTGCGCCAGGCCGGCTGCGGCCGCGGCGCGCTCGACGGCCGTCACGTCGACATGCGCGGTCAGGTCCTGGCGACCGACATGGAGGTACGGGTCGGCGTGGACGCGGTGGCGGAGGTAGGCCCTGAGCGTGCCATCGCCGCGGCGGACCGGGTCGAACAGCTCGGCGGCCGGGTAGCCGTAATCGATGAGGAGCAGGACGCCGCGGGCCATCCCGGCGGCGGCCCCGGCGAGCCATGGATCGACGGCAAGGGCGATCTCGGCCCGCTGGCCCTCGGCCAGGGTCACCTGCTCGGCCGCGAGACGATCGGCCAGTGCAGGCATCGAGGGATCGGTCTCGATGTCGGTGAAGGCCCCGTCGCGCGAATCGACTTTGACCTCTCGAAGGACACCTCCGCGCATCACGACCCGGTGGGTCGGCAGCGCGTCGAGGACCTCGTTGGCCAGGACGAAGCCATCGATCGGCGATGCGTCCGGCGACGACGGGGCGACGAGGGCGCCGCCGTGCCCGGCCGATGCGAGACGTGCGCCGATCGCCTCGATCCGACGAGGCTCGACCTCGATCGGCTGATAGCGGATACGTGCCGCGAGGTCCGGCGCCTCGCGCGCGACGCCGTCGAGGATCGCGATGGCAAGTGTCCCGGTCCCGGCCCCGTACTCGCGCACGACGAAGGGCTCCGGCCGGCCGAGGCGCTGCCACGCATCGGCCACGGCCCGCGCCAGCGCGGCCCCGAAGATCGGATGCGTCTCGGGCGCGGTCAGGAAGTCGCCCTCTCGGCCGGGTCGAGCGGCCTCCGCGCGGTAATAACCGCCGGCGGGATCGTAGAGCGCGAGGTCCATGAACCGGGCGAAGGTCATCGGGCCGTCACGGGCGATCTCGACGTGGATGCGCGCGACGAGATCCTCGTCCTGACCCACCGCCTCGATATCGGGCGCTGGAGCGCGGCGCAGCCCGGGGGTCATCTCCACGACGAGCTCCGCGGCGGCCCGTCGATCGCGAGGCGGACGCCCGGCCCGACCAGCGTGTGCCCGCCCAGCAGGACGGGGATCGGGGCCGCGACCGCCGCGGCCGTCAGCTCCCGCAGCCACGGGTCCGCGATCCGGCCCGCGAGCAGCAGATCGGACGCGAACCGGTCCTCGGCCACGGGCCAGGCCGCCTCGTCCGCGCCCAGCCGATGTGCCAACAAAACCCGCGTATCGAGGATGGCCGCGTCGGCGAACCGGGCGAGGTGGTGCCCGAGGGAGCCGGGTCCGTCGCGTTCGAGCAAGGCGCCCAAGATGCTCACGGGTGGCCGCGCGGATGCCGTCCCCCGTCCCCGAGACCCTGCGGGGACCGGCCCACCCGACTGCGCGAGACGCGACGCCGCCCGGAGCCCGCGCTCATCGATCCAGGCGCGGGTCCGGGCCGCCGTGTGTCCCTCGAGCCATGCGAGCGTGGCCGCGGACGTCCGTCCCGCGATGAGAACCTCGGCTCGTCGGTCCGCGGTCACCTCCCTGACGGCCGCCAGGCGCGCCGCCACGGTTGCCGTCTCGATCGAGGGATCGGCGGCATCGAGGCCGAGGAGGACGAGATCGAGCGGTCCGTCGATGTCGAAGCCGAGCCGCCAGCGGCGGCGCAGGTCGGCCACGCGGTAGCCGGCGACCTCCTCCAGCCACCGGGGGAGGGCGTTGTCGCCGGGGAGTGTCGGGATCTCGGGGAGCGCATCGGCGCGCGAGATCGCGACGATGTCCGCCGAATACCGGTTGTTCGCGAGGGCTTCCTTCCCCTCGAGGGCCGCGGTCATGACGAAAGCGCGCCGATCCGTGGCGGTCGCCAGCGGCACGGCGCCCGAGCCCAACACGACCAGACCCCGTCGCGCGGTCGGCTCGATGAGCCCGCGGAGCCGCTCGCCGAACGACCGAGCGCGGGGGGGACCGACGATCGTCTCGACGTCCCCGGCGCCGATCGCGAGAAACCCGCGTCGATGACGCTCCGCCAGGTCGGCCCGCGCGTCGGCGACCCATCGGGTCAGCGGCCCGGCTGCCGCGTCCGGTTCCGGGTGCAGGATTCGGACGGCGACCGGTGGCATCCATCGAGTCTACCGAGCGATGCGCGCACCAACGGTCACCCGGTCGCGGATACTTGGCGACGTGCCCGAGCGACGGATCCGCGCCTACATCGGCCTTGGGGCGAACGTCGGCGATCCCGAGGCGACCCTCGTCGAGGCCGTTCGAGCGCTGGCGGCGCTTCGCGGGGCTCGGCTCCGCGGCGTTTCCCGGCTGTATGCCACCGCGCCGGTCGGCGTGACCGACCAGCCGGAGTTCCGCAACGCCGTCATCGCACTCGAAGTCCCGGCCGGTCTCGACCCAGAGTCGGGCGCCCTGGCCATCCTGGTCGCGCTCAAGGCGCTCGAGCGCGCGTTCGGGCGCAGGAAGCGACGACGCTGGGGCCCACGCGAGCTCGATCTCGACCTCCTCGTCTTCGGTCGGGCGCGCATCGCCGTCGAACGACCTCCCGCCGGACGCTCGCTCGACGTGGCGACCGACCCTGCCAAGGCCGCGAATCTGCTCGAGGTCCCGCACCCGGCCGCTCCTGAGCGGCTGTTCGTGCTCGCTCCGCTGGCCGACCTCGTCCCGGGTCTCACGCCACCGGGCTGGGGAGCGACCGTCGAGACGACCCGCCGCCGCCGGGAGCACGTCGAAGGCCTGGATGCTGTCAGAGCGGTCGGCACATGGGATCCCGAGGTCAAGCGTTGGCGAACGATCCAACCGAGTCCGGCCGCCCCGGGGCAGGCTCAGCCGAGGTAGCGCGTCGGCAGCTCCGTCTCGATCGCTTTGCCATCCAGGCCCCGCTCGATGCGATAGGCGCGAGCTCCGGGACGCGAGGCGACGACCTCGTCGAGCTCCGTGCCGCGGAAGACGAGTGCGACCCCGTCGTCGGCGGCGTAGCCCGCAGGAAGGACGCCCTCCGCGATAAGCCGCTGGAAGTGCGGGCGCCGCGTCGACTCGCCGTCGTAATGCGGGGCGTGGCTGCCCGGCAGGAAGCCGAGCCCGCTCGACAGCGGGGCCAGCCCGGCGCCGTACGAATCGGTCGTCCCGGTCTCGAACCAGCACAGCGAGCCCGCCGAGAGCCCGGCCAGGACGACGCCCGACTCCCACGCGGCCCGCAGCGCCCGATCGACGCCGTGGACCCGCCAGACCGCGAGCATGTTCTCGGTGTTGCCGCCGCCCACGTAGATGACGTCCTGGTCGAGCAGATGGCGCTCGATGTCATCGACGGTCCGGACGAAGAGCGAGAGGTGGCTCGCCTCGGAGCGCCGGGCGAGCGCGGCGTAGAAGTCCGCGATGTAGCCCGGGGTATCGCCACTCGCGGTGGCGAGGAAACAGACGCGCGGCCGCTCCCGACCGCGCGCCGTCCGGGCCAGGTCGAGGGTGTAGTCGTCGAGCAGCGGGTTGTCCGGCTCCATCGAGAAGCCGCCGCCGCCCATGGCGACGATCAGCCGGTCGGTCATCGGTGATCACGCATCAGCCGAATGCTACCCTCGCGGCGATGACGGAGACCGGCCGAGGCAGGTTCGAGCGGAGACCGGAGAACCGCCCCGCGGAAGCCCCGACCGACGCCGACACGGCAGCCGAAGCCGATGCCATGGCCCGCGACGCCGCCGACCCGCTGACGCCGATGCGCGATCGCTTCCTCCTCCCGACCGCCATCGACGGGACGCCGGCGATCTACTTCGCGGGCCAGTCGCTCGGGCTCCAGCCGCGCACGGCGCGGGCCGCGATCGACGCTGAGCTCGACGCATGGGCGCGTCTCGGGGTCGATGCCTGGTTCGACGCCGAGCGGCCGTGGTTCACCCGCGAGGAGACGCTCCGCGAGCCGATGGCCCGCGTCGTGGGCGCCCGACCGGCCGAGATCGGCATCCTCAACAGCCTGACGGTCAACCTGCACCTCCTGTTCACGTCGTTCTACCGCCCCGCGGGGCGCCGCCGCCGGATCCTCGTCGACGGTCCGCTCTTCCCGTCCGATCGGCACGCCCTGACCACGCACCTTGCGCAGCGCGGCCTCGACCCGGACGCGGATCTCGTCGTCGTCGAGCCACGGACCGGCGAGGCCACCGTCCGGACCGCCGACCTCGAGGCCGCCATCGCCGAGCATGCCGACGACCTCGCCCTCGTCTTCCTTGGCGGCGTGAACTTCGCCACGGGCCAGGCACTCGAGATCGAGCGTCTCACCGCGGCCGGGCATGAGGCCGGCGCGCTCGTGGGCTGGGACCTGGCGCACGCCGCGGGCAACGTCGAGCTCTCGCTCCACGAATGGGACGTCGACTTCGCGGCATGGTGCACGTACAAGTACCTGAACGGCGGCCCCGGCGCGATCGCCGCGATCTTCATCCACGAGCGCCATGGTCGGGACCCCTCGATCCCTCGGCTCGGTGGCTGGTGGGGGATCGACCCGGCGCATCGCTTCGATCCGGATGGGCCGTTCGTGCCGGCCGAGGGCGCCGCCGGCTGGTCGCTCTCGACCTCGCCGATCCTCGCGCTGGTGCCCCTCGCAGCCTCGCTGGCGATCTTCGACGAGGTCGGGATGCCGGCGCTGCGAGCACGTTCGGTGGCGTTGACCGGCTACCTCGAGGGCATCCTCGACGACCTGCCGATCGAGATCGTCACGCCGCGAGATCCGGCCGCCCGTGGCGCCCAGCTCTCGCTCCGCTGCCCGGCGGCTGAGACGATGCTCGAACGCTTGGCGATCCGTGGCGTCGTGGCGGACTTCCGCGCCCCCGACATCATCCGCGTCGCACCGATCCCGCTCTACAACACCTACCACGAGGCCTGGCGCCTGGCGGCGATCTTGCGCGAGGCCACCTCACCGGGCTGAGACCCGGCGCGCACGTCAGCCGAACCGCGCCCGCAGCCGCGGCAGGATCAGATCCGCGTATCGGGCGATCGCGGCCTCCTGGTCCTCGCCGGGGAAGTGGAAGACGAGGTGGTCGAAGCCATAGCCAACGTAGGTCGCGATCTGCTCGACGTGCTCGTCGGGGTCGGATGCGACGAGCCAGCGCCGATGCGCGATGTCCTCGACGCCTTCCGCCAGGCGCTCTATCTCGCGCGGATCCTCGACGCCCCGTTTCTGCTCGCCGGTCAGGGCGAGCGCCGACCAGACCTTGGTGTCCTCCGTCGCCCGGGCACGCTCCGTGTCGAAGCTGACCTTCATCTCGATCATCCGTCCGAGGGTCGAGGGGTCGCGCTCGGCCTTGGCGGCACCCTCGATGACGGCGGGCAGGAGGGTCTCCGTGTAGAGCTCCTCGCCCTTGCCCGACGTGCAGACGAGCCCATCGCCGATCCGGCTGGCCAGTCGCGCGGCGGCGGGGCCGGACGCGGCGATGTAGATCGGGACCGGCTCGTCGGGTCGGTCGTAGATCGTGGCGTTGTGGGTCCGGTAGTACTCGCCCTGGAAGGTGACGAAGTCCTCGCGAAAGAGCTGCTGGATGAGCGTGACCGATTCCCGCAGGCGCGCGAACCGCTCGCCCTGCTCGGGCCAGTCGATGCCGACCGGGATCTCGTTGAGCGACTCGCCGGTCCCGACGCCGAGGATGACCCGACCCGGCGCGAGGCAGCCGAGCGTCGCGAAGGCCTGCGCGACGACCGCGGGGTTATAGCGGAAGGTGGGCGTCAGGACACTCGTGCCGAGCGTGACCCGCTCGGTGGCCTGGGCGGCCGCGCCGAGCCAGACCAGGGCGTTCGGGGCGTGGCCGTCGGTGTGGCGCCAGGGCTGGAAGTGGTCGCTCGTCCAGACCGATTGGAACCCGGCTCGCTCCGCGGCGATGGCGAGGTCGAGCAGGCGTCGAGGCGGAAACTGCTCCGCGGAGGCCTTGTAACCGAGCTTCAATGCCATCGCCGGAACCCTACATCCGGACCCGTGGCGGGCTGTCGCGGTCGAACATGTGGACGGTGTCCACAAAGCGGACCTGCTTGGCCTGGTAGGCCATCACCAGCGAGTGGGTCCGCGCGCCGCCGCCGAAGAACCGGACGCCCTGGAGCAGGTCACCGGCGGTCACCCCGGTCGCGGCGAAGACCAGGTTTTCTCCCGGGGCGAGGTCCTCCGTCCGGTAGACACGGTCCTCGTCGCCATGGCCCATCCGCGCCCCGCGTTCACGCTCCTCGTCGCTTCGATAGCGGAACCGGGCCTGGATCTCGCCCCCGAGGCAGCGCAGCGCGGCCGCGGTGATGACGCCCTCCGGCGCCCCGCCGATGCCCATCACGGCATGGACGCCGGTCCCCGACACGGCCGTCGAGATGGCGGCCGACAGGTCGCCGTCACCGATGAGCTTGATCCGGGCGCCGGCGGCGCGGACCTCGGCGATCAACGCATCGTGGCGCGGCCGCTCGAGGATGACGACCGTGATATCGGATACACGCCGGCCGAGCGCCGCCGCGATGCGTGACAGGTTCTCGGTGGCGCTGTCGCGGATGTCGACCTTGCCGGCGACCACGGGACCGACGCACAGCTTCTCCATGTAGGTGTCGGGGGCATGCGTGAGGCCGCCCGCCTCGGACGCGGCGAGGACCGTGATCGCCCCGGCCTGGCCGTGCGCGACGAGGTTGGTGCCCTCGAGCGGGTCCACGGCGATGTCCACGCGCGGGACGTCGTCACGGTCGGCACCGGTCCGGCCGACGCGCTCGCCGATATAGAGCATCGGCGCCTCGTCGCGCTCGCCCTCGCCGATCACGATCCGTCCGGCGAAGTCGATCTCGTCCATCGTCGAGCGCATCGCCTCGGTCGCGGCGGCGTCGGCGGCGTCCTTCTCACCGCGACCCATGAAGCGAGCGGATTCGATCGCCGCCGCTTCGGTCACGCGGATCATCTCGAGCGCGAGAAGCTGTTCCATCAGTGCCTGAAATGACGGCGGCCGGTGAAGACCATCGCCATGTGATGCCGGTCGGCGACCTCGATCGCCATCTCGTCGCGGATCGAGCCGCCCGGCTGGATGATCGCCGTGATGCCGGCCCCGGCGGCGGCCTGGATCCCGTCCGGAAACGGGAAGTAGGCATCCGACGCCATCACCGCCAGCTTCGCCCGATCGCCTGCGCGCCGGACGGCGATCTCGACCGAGACCTGGCGGCTTGCCTGGCCAGCCCCGATGCCGACGGTCGCGCCATTCCGGGCGAGGACGATCGCGTTCGACCGGACGTGCCGGACGGCGCGCCATGCGAAGAGGAGGTCGGTCAGCTCCTCGAGCGTGGGGCGCCGCTTGG
>DAIOXD010000054.1:0-9767 GCA_036758145.1 Candidatus Limnocylindrales bacterium | reverse complement strand
GGTCGCGCCGCGTGCGCCCTCGTTCGATGGTTCCAGACGAGCAAGATCAGCCTCCCGGCCCCGGCGGCCGCCCGATGCGATGTCGAGGATGTCCTCGTCGTGAGCGGCGGGCAATGGTACGGGGGTCCGGGTTCGATCAGCCGTCAGGCGGGACCTGGAACGGTTCCGTTGCGTCCTGCCACCGACCGTGGCCGGTCCGGTGCGGTCCGGACCGGCGAGTGGTCCGACCGCCGCGGGCGGATGACCCGGAAGGTTCATTGGCGTTCCGGTCGTATGGCCTCACCGTCGAGTCATGCAGTCGATCTCCCCCACCCGACCGGCCCGACGACTCGGCCCGCTGGTCGGCAGCACGTTGCTGGGTGCGGGTCTCGTGGCGACAGGCCTCGGGCTCGCCTTCATGGCCATCGAGACCCCGCTCGTGAGCCGGCTCGTCCCGGCCGGCCATCCCGGTTCGAGCGGGCTCGGCGTCTCCATGCTCGCCTGGGTGTGCGCGGTCGTCGCCGCCGCCGGGTTGGCAGTCGCAGGCGCCGACCACCTCGCGGCGATGGTTGCTTCGGTCCGGGCGCATGCCGCCCGTCGCTCGCCGCTGATCCGGATGCTGAAGGCGCTCCCCGACGATGTGGTCGTCGCGACCGATCTCGTGCCGAACGAGGGCCGGCCGATCCCGGAAGTGGCGATCGGACCGTTCGGCGTCGCGGTGGTCCACGAGATGGGATCGCCCGACTCGATCCGTCGTGTCGGCCAGTCCTGGGAGACGCGAACTACGGAAGGTTGGGCTCCGACCGAACACCCGCTCGACCGGGTCACCCGCGACGCCGAGCGCGTCCGCTACTGGCTGGCCAACGGCGACCTCGACTATGTCGTCCGGGTCTACGCGGCGCTCGTGACCGACGACCCGTCGATCCCCCGCTCAGCGCTGTGCGCGGTGATCACCGCCGACCAGATCCCCGCCTGGATCGAGGCCCTGCCGCGGCAGCGCAGCCTGAGCGCCGGGCGACGGCATCACCTGCTGGCGCGCGTCCGCATGGCCGCCGCCGCGAGCGCCGTCCGGAACTGAGCTGGTAGGGGAGCCAGGACTCGAACCTGGAACCAGCGGGATATAAGCCCGCCGCTCTGACCGATTGAGCTACTCCCCCGCCGAGCGATGCTACACCCGACCCGGCTCGGGCCCCACCATTTGCGAGTGGGTGTCAGCTGCCGCCAAGCAAACGGCCGGCGATGCCGCGCAGGCTCAGTGACCGCGTCCGGAGCGGATCGCCAGCACCCGAAGCGGTCCCGGCGCCCCGACCGAGGAGGACCCCACCGGGCGCATAGGCCTGCGCCGGGAGTGTCGTGCTGAACTCGCGCTCCTCGTCGGTCTGGTATGCCGCGATCGGGAGTTCGTCCGGGTCGAACGGTCGCGGCGCGATCTCGGCGACGGTCGGCGGGCGAGCGTAGGCCGGTGCGCCATAGAGCTGCGGCAGGGCGATGTGTGGCTGTTCATCGATGGACACGCGCGGAGATCCTCGAGGCGGAAGTGGCACGACCCTGTGACCCTATCCCCGGATATCCGGGGGATGTAAGCCCGCCGAGGGTACTCCGGAATGGTACCGATGGGCCATACCAGGACGCAACCCAGCACGCGAAGTGGTGCGTCCCGCCACCAGCTTCGCCGATGGCCGCTCAGCCGAGGAGCGGACGCACGATCTGGACCGCCGCGACCAGCACGAGGTAGGCGATCGGGACCGCGGCGAAGAAGCCGAGTGCGGCGCTCCACGCGCTGCGCCGGGCGACCCCGCCGGAGCCCATCGGCTGGGGCACGACCAGGTAGGTCACGACGGTGCCGGCGACGAGGACCACGGCGATATAGGCCGCCACGGCCAACGTTCGCAGGTCGCCACCGGGGAGAAGGGCGCCGCGGCTCAGTGCGACGTCGTAGGCCAGGTAGCCGACAGCGAGGACGATCGCCACACTCAGGCTGGAGGCGACGGCGCGCACCACTGGCCGGGGGGCCCGGCGGAATTGACGCCAGCGGACCTCGACCCAGGATCGCCGCGGCGGAAGCACGGCCGGTGCGCGTCGGTCGCTCATCGGTCGTCCAGGATGGCAAGAAGACGCCGCGGCGGAAGCGTCGCCGGGGTGTGCGCCGCGAGGAGCTCGACCGCCTCCGCGAAGCGTTCGATCTCATCCTCCGAAGTGAAGAAGCCGACGCTGATCCGGATCGCGTCCAGGCTCGGGACCGTTCGCGCGATCGCGAAGGCGCGCGACCCGAGCTCGTCGAGCGCGGCCTCGGCGGGCCAGCCCGAGATCGTGAAGCTGACCAAGGTCGCCATGGCATGCCTTGGCGTCAGCACGGCCACGCCCCCGATCCGGGCGAGGCGGTCCGCGGCCGCAGCTGCCATCGCCATCCCGCGCCGGTGGACGAAGTCGAGCCCGACGTACATCGACAGCCAGCCGATGGAGCGGGCCATCCCGACGACCGACGGGCGGTGGAACCCGGTGGCCTCGAACCGCCGGGCATCGCCCCACCAGGTGACGTCATCGTTGCTGTCCATCCGCTCGAAGCTGAACCAGCCGCCGAGCGCCGGGACGAGTCGCTCCACCTGGCTCGGATCGACCACCAGCGCACCCATCCCCTCGGGACCGAGCAGCCACTTCTGGGCCGGGACGGCGTACAGGTCCGCCCCGAGATCCTCGAAGCGGAACGGGATCGCGCCGATCGCCTGGGCGCCGTCCACGACGACGAGCGCGCCGCGTTCGTGGGCCAGTGCGGCGATCCGGGCGACCGGCATCACCGCGCCCGTCGTCCAGGTCACATGCGAGATCGAGACCAAACGCGTATCCGGGCCGATCGCGGCCTCGAATGCGGCGACCGTCCGCTCGTCGTCGCCATCGGCGCCGGCGTCGACGAACTCGATCTCGACCCCGGCCCGGTCCCGAAGCGCATAGAGGGGTCCGAGGCCGCCGCCGTGCTCGTCCGCACTGGTGACGACCCGGCCGCCCTGCCGCCAATCGGGCAGCAGCGTGGCCGCGTTCATCGCATCGGTGGTCGAATGGGCGAGGGCGACCCCGGCGACATCGGTCCCGATGACGGCCGCGACGCCCGCCCGAGCCTCGGCCATCCGGACGAGGAACTCGGTGAAGTCGTCGGGGTGGGCGCGCCCGACGTCGCGCTCGCGAGCCTCCATCTCGGCCATCGCGGCGGCCGTCTCCGCCGGCAGCGGACCGACCGATCCGGTGTTGAGGTAGATCCCGGCCGAGAGGGCCGGAAGGGCCGCCCGAACGGCCGCCAGCTTCTCTGGGTCGGGCATGAAGGGTGCGACCACGGCCGTATGATACCGACGATGAGTGGCCTGGCCCGACCGGAGTTCCTGGCCACGACCGAATGGCTGTCCGAGAACATCGGACGTTTCGGGATCCGTGTCCTGGACCTTCGCTGGCGGCCCGACGGCAGCGCCCCGACGATCCACGCCGGTGGGCATATCCCGGGCGCCGCGCTCGTCGACTGGCGGGCCGACCTGGTCGAGGACGCGGATGACGGGGAGACGATCACCCTCGTCGGGCCGGACCGGATGGCCGCCTTCGCGGCACGGGCCGGCATCACCGACGACACGACGGTCGTGGTCTACGACGACACCCAGGGCCTCTTCGCAGCGCGCGCCTGGTGGAGCCTGCGAGCGTACGGTCTCGAATCCGTCCGGATCCTCGACGGCGGCTATCCGGACTGGGTGAGCGAGGGTCGCGAGGTTTCGAACGCGCAGGTCGCACCGGGCGCGGCCGGGTTCACGGTCCGGGGACCGAACCGGATGCGCCTGACGACGGCGGATGTCCGTGGCCTGCTCGGCTCGCCCGACGTCTCGCTCCTCGATGCCCGCGCGCCGGCCGAATACCACGGGTTCGAGGGCAACACCAAGCGGCTCGGGCACATCCCCGGCGCCGTCAACGTGCCGGTCGGGTCGACCAGCGAGCCCGGTGGGCAGCGATTGCGCGACGGCGCGGAGTTGCGCGACATCCTCCATCACGCCAACGTGACGCGCGGCCGGCGGATGGTCTGCTACGACGGATCGGGGGTCGCCGCCGCCAAGCTAGCGTTCGTCCTCACCCTGCTGGGCCACGAGCACGTTGCCGTCTACGACGGGGGCTGGGCGGATTGGGGCAACCGGCTCGACCTGCCGGTCGATCGCTAGGGGTCCGTGGTTGCGGCTGGGTCCTCGGCCCAAACCGGCTCAGCGCCCAAAACCGGCAGATGCACGCCAGGCGAGCATTGGTCAAGGCCAGTCGTCGATCTCGGTCACCTGCCACGCTTGGACTCGGTCGGCGGTGGGTGAGATTGGCGCCAGATGTGTCACCAAGCGGGCATTTGACAGCAGACCCGTGACTTGCGCTCGCGTGACGTGCATCTGTCACAAACAGGCGGGCCGAGGCGGGCCGAGGCGGACCGAGGCGGACCGAGGCGGGCCGAGGCGGACCGAGGCTGGCCGGGCGGATCAGGCGACCCGGTCGAGCCGCCGGTCAGCCGGCTGCCGACTTGGCGCGCGACTTCGAACCGGCCGTGATCAGGTGCTCGGCGCCGTGCTGGAGACCTTCGTAGAGCGCGGTGACCGTCTCGACGGTGTCGATCTCGTCGGGGGCCTTGTCCGGTCGGAGCCGGACGATACGCGGGAACCGGAGCGAGAAGCCGGAGCCGTGTCGCGCCGAACGGACGATGACGTCGAAGGCGATCTCGACGACGACGGTCGGCTCGACCTGGTAGAAGCGCCCGAACCGGGCGATCGTGTGCGCCTCGAACCAGCGCGTCATCTCGGCGATCTCGGCATCGGTCAGGCCGCTGTATGCCTTGCCGATGTTGACCAGCTCCTCGCGCTCCGTGTCGCGCACCGCGAAGGTGTAGTCCGACAGGACGCCGTGGCGCTTGCCATGCCCGACCTCGACGCCGACGACGACGCAATCGATGGTCGCCAGGGCCTTCTTCATCTTGAGCCAGCCGAGACCGCGCCGGCCCGGCGCATAGGTGCTCCCCGGGTCCTTGACCATCAGTCCCTCGTTGCGACGGGCGCGGGCGTCCGTGAACGCGGCTTCGATCGCATCGGCGTCGGCGGCCGCCATCAGGTGTGAGCGGGCGAACCGCCCACCATCGTCAGCGAGCGGCAGTTCGAGCGCGTCCAGCCGTGCCCGGCGCTCGGTGAGCGGCTGACGGAGGAGTGGCTCGACGGGCCGGCCGCCGCCCGGGCCGAGCGCGAGCGCATCGAAGGCGACGTAGATCACCGGCACTTCGGCCAGGATCGCGTCCGATGGCGCCTTCCGACCGAGCCGGCCCTGGAGGGCGATGAACGGCAGGACGGTCCCGTCCCGCCACGCGAGGATCTCGCCGTCGAGGATCCCGTCCCAGGGCAGCGGCGCGGCCGCGGCGACGATCTCCGGGTAGCCGCTGCTGATGTCGTGCAGGTCGCGCGAGTAGAGCCGGACCTCCGATCCCTGCTTGTGGAGCTGCGCCCGGATGCCGTCGTATTTGTCCTCGACCCAGACCTCGGGGCCCAGCCGGTTCACGATCTCGACCGCGTCCTCGACCGGCGAGGCGAGCATGAACTTGAGCGGATGGAAGAGCGCCAGCGATGCGCCGCCGAGCGCGTCGTCGCGGGCGAGACCCGCCAGCCGGCCCACGTCGCCGACCAGCATGCCGGCCCACTTGACGTCGTCGAGCGGCCGATCGAAGGCGCGCGCGATGGCTGCCTCGACGAGGCCCTCGCGCAGCCCGATCCGCAGGTCGCCGCCGAGGACCTTGACGATGTACTTGGCGGTGAGCGGGTCCGAGCGTTCCAGGAGCGTGCGCAGGACCGCGGATTTGCGCGCCGGACCCGAGGCCTGCTCGATCTCGGCGAACGCGGCGGCCGCGTCGGGGAGTGTCGGGCTCGACTCGGGCGGTGGCTCGTGGCCGGCGGTCCTGAGGACGTCCGCGACGGCGATCCCCAGGTCGGACGACCGGTCGTAGGCCTCGCCCAGGGCGGAACGCGGGACGTCGACGAGACTGGTCACGGTCGACGCGATGGCCGACCAGCCCAGCCCGGCAGCGCGCTGATCCGCCTCGGCGAACGGTCGCCCGGTCAGGAAGACGGCCGCGATCGGCAACTCCTCGGGGGTCAGGGTCCGCAGGTAGTCGGCCAGAAGCGCGGTCTTCTCGGAGGTCCGCGAGGTCGACGCCAGGCGCTCGGCGAGCTCGCTCCAGCGACGCATGGGGCGATGGTATACCGTGCCGGGAATGGCGCAGCGGACGTGGTTCCCGGAGGTGTTGACCGGCTCCAAGGTCGTCCTGCGCCGGCACAGTGCGGGGAACGTCGCGGCCTTCCAGCGCTGGTACGCCGATCCCGAGATCGCCCGGTTGGCGCGCTACCAGGCGACCCCGATGCGGCCCGAGGAGATCGAACGCTTCTTCACCGCCCGGGTCGTCGGGCCCAATGCGCTCGCCATGGCGGTCCACGAGAAGGCGACCGACCGGCTCGTGGGGACGTCCGCCTTCAGCCAGCTCGACGGCGAGAACGGTTCGGCGCTCTACCACATCACGATCGGCGAGCAGGACGCCTGGGGTCGCGGGTTCGGCACCGAGGCGACGCAGCTCATGCTCGACCATGCCTTCGGGACGCTCGGGCTGCACCGCATCGCGCTCTTCGTCTTCGAATTCAACGAGCGCGCCATCCGGGCGTACCAGCGCTGCGGGTTCGTCGTCGAAGGGCGCTCACGCGAGTCGATCTGGCGCGACGGCCGGTGGTGGGACGAGATGGCGATGAGCGTCCTCGAGTCGGACTGGCGGAAGCGGCGGGAGGTGGCGAATACCGAGGGCGGGGTCGCCGACGCCGCCGACCTCGCCGACGCGGACGGGGTCGAGCCAGGCCCCGACACGGAAGTCCCGGTCGGGGCCGGGTCTTCGGATCGACTGCGACGGACCCTCGGGAGGTGGCGATGACGACGCCCGGCAGCGCGGCCGATGCCGCACGAGCCGAAGTCCGGGAACTGATCGTGGCCAAGGGTCACGCGGTGGACAACGCTCGAGTCGCAATGGCGCGGCTCGATGACGCCTTCGTGAAGGGCGACCTGGTGGCGACACCGGAGCTCGAGACCTATCTGGCCGATCTCCGCCTCGCGCTCGAGCAGGACGACGACCAGAAGCTCGGCGGCAAGAGCGCCGAGGCGGCACGGTTCATCCTGCGGGCGATCGACCGCGAGCTGGACCAGGCCTGACCAGGCGGGCTCGACCTCGAGGTGTCGCGGTCGGGTGGCCCGGTGTTCCAATTGGCGATCCGACGATCCATCGGCGCTCTCACCGTGGCATTCGATCTTCGGATGGAACGCTCGCCGGGCCGAACCACGAACGAGGGCCCCGTGGGAGTCATGGTCAAGACGTCATTCGCCGATTGGAACGTCGGGTGTTCCTGGGCGTCGGCGGCCGGCACCGATCACTTGGAAGGGACGGCCCCGCGCCGTCGGCAGCGCGCGACGGTTACCCGCCCATCTCCACGACGATCGTCGACGTCCGTGCAGGGTCGACGTAGGTGATCGCCCAACAGCCCGCAGCCGGGAGGACTAACCCCATCGCCTTTGAGCCACTTCCGGGCACCGGCGCGGTGAACACGGGCGGCTCCGCAATGAAGGCAGATCGCTGGTCCTCAAGTGGACCGACGATCCCGACAAGTGGACCGACGATCCCGACACGTGTCGCCACCACGAGCTCATACGGCGCCGAGGGGCTTACGAGGCCCGAGACGACAAGCTTGCGCTCCTTGCCTGCTACCCAGTCCGTCGGGTCGGGATCCTCCCATCGGTTATCCCCATCGAGCCAGGTCCGTACACGAGCACCAGAAAGCAGCGGACTCGTCGGGCACTGAGCCAGGGGCATGAGCGGTGCCCGTTCCGTCGGGACGTTCTGCGAATCGGCCGAGGGCGGTTCCGCTGGGGCTGGCGCCGCCTCCACGACGACGCTGCTGCGAAGCGCGGGACCGACCGCAGTCAAGATCCAGCACCCGGGCTCCGGAAGACCGACACCGAAGACGACGCCTGGGCCGCCCCCGCGCGGATAGCGGACGCTGGAGGTCGTCCCCGGGATGCCGAGTGGCAACCGCTCAGCGATGATCGCATTCGCGTCCAAGGAAGGTTGGTCTGGCGAGGTCTTCACAAAGACCACCTTCTGACCGACGTCCGCGCGCCACAGATTCCCGCCCCATCGCCAGCGGATGCCTCCTGTCACGACCTCGGGTGCGACCCCACCTGCAAGGTCCGTGATCGGCGTGACCGGGCAGGAGCCCAGTACATAGGGCGGCGCCGTGACCGGCACATCGGTCGCCGAACCCGTCTGTGCCGGCGTGGGAGAAGCTCCACCGACTGTGCTGCTGCTGGGCTGGCCTGCGGGAGGCAGTCCAAGGATCAGGGAGATCGCGGCAGTCAGCAACGCCAGTGCCGCGATTCCGGCTGCAAGTTGGGATGGCCGAGTTCGATGCGTCGGGGACGAGAGGCGAACCAGCGGACGAAGCTGTGGTGTCTGCCGGGCCGCTTCGATGGCGGCAGGTTGGAGTCCTTGGGCGTCCGCTCGATCGGCGCGAGCGAGGAGCAACGACCGAATGTCGTCGTCGTCGAGCGTCATGACTCGGCCTCCAACGCACGCTCGAGGGCGCGCCGCGCGCTGTACAGGCGGGATTTGACTGTGCCGTCGAGGATCTCGAGACGAGCGGCGATCTGCGCCACCGGCAGACCCTCGAGGTGGTGCAGAACCAGGAGCACGCGGTCGTCGGCGTCCAGCCGTTCGAAGGCCCGCTCGAGTTGTTCGCGGCGCTCGAAATCCTCATCGGACCCGGCGACGGACGACGAGTCAGAACGCCAGGATCCATCGATCGGGACCTCACGGGTCGCGCGTCGGCCGCGCCGTTTGAGCGTGAGGCGACAGCGATTGACGAGGATCCGGCCGGCCCAGGCATCGAACCGATCGTCGATCCGGAGGGTAGGAAGCTCCCTCCAGATCGTCAGGAGCGAGTCTTGGGTCGCCTCGCGAGCCTCGTCCGGATCGCCAATGATCGCGATAGCGGTTCGCAACATCGCCTCGACCCTATCTGCGATCAGCGCGTCGAAGGCATCGACGTCGCCGTTGCGGGCCCGTTCGACGAGTCCTGTCTCCACGCGCACCTCCGAACGGGTGGCTATTGGATTCGAGCACCATCGAAGCCTCTGGGTTCATTTTCGCGCGCGCCGGGAGACGCCATCTGGATCGCCCGGCGTTCCAACTCGCGATCCAACGGCGCGTCCGCGCTCAGATCGTCGCCGCCTGGCATCGAATGGATCGCCAGGCGTACCAAACGACGAACCGGCCGCATCGTGAAGGGCACAAACCTCTGCCTCGCTCGTTCGTTGGAAACGCGGGGTGTGCCAGAGGGCGCGCTGGGCCGAGCTCGCCACGCTGCACTGACGCGCGCCCTAGACTCGAGTCTTCGAATTCGATGGCCGGAGACCCACCCGATGACCGACCTCAAGCTCGGGATCCTGCTGTGGAGCCAGGCCGCCACCTGGTCGGACATGCTCGACGCCGCGAAACGGGTCGATCGGCTCGGCTATGCGCACCTTTGGACGTGGGACCACCTGTATGCGATCTTCGGCGACCCTCACCAGCCGATCTTCGAGGGATGGTCGCTGCTCAATGCCTGGGCGCGCGAGACCGAGCGGACCCGGCTCGGCCTGCTCGTCGGCGCCAACACCTTCCGCAATCCCGGTCTCGTCGCCAAGGCGGCGGCCACGCTCGATCACGGCAGCGA
>DAIOXD010000053.1:3629-10112 GCA_036758145.1 Candidatus Limnocylindrales bacterium | reverse complement strand
GCCGGATGAACGGGATGTCCCGGCTGACCGCCTCGTCGATGAGCGCCTGGGTCGATGGGCCGAACGCCTGCCGCTCGGCGAGCCGGATGAGCCGTTCCATCTCCGGGGCGAAATCGAAGAAGACCTCGGGATCGTCAGGCGCGACGAGGTGGTTGACGAGCGCGACCGCCATCCGCCCGGCCTCAAGCCCGACCGCCTCCTCGCGGTACTCGTAGATGCAGTTGTACTGGCCCACCGGCCCCGCCGCCCGTGTCTTGCCGTGCCGAACATCGGTGCCGGCCAGGTTCTGGAATTCGAGCGCCACGTGTTCCGCGATGTGGCCGACCCAGGTCCCGTCGCGCAGCCGGGTGATGAAGCCGCCGCGTCGGCCGAGCGAGCAGGCATGATCCTCGAGCGTCGGCAGCAGCGCGATGAGCGCGTCGGTGAAGTTGGGCAGGGTGTTCGACGGATAGGCCTCGAGGACGCCGAGGTCGACGAGGAGGCGGATGACCGGCTCACGCGCCCAGTAGTTCGGTCCGCGCAGGACGCGCGTTTCGAGGATGCGCAGGGTCGGTGCCGGGCCCGATCCGGGCGCGGCGCTCGCGCGACGGCGGCCGCGCCCCGAGCGCGATGCCGAAGCGGGGCCGGCGACGGTGTCGGTCACGGGATCCTCCTCCAGCGGCTGGTCGTGGCCAGCCGGCCGGCGCTAGCTTGAGGCGGCCTCGCCACCGGGGAGTGCCTTCAGGTTGGGTGTCGCGACGCGTTCGCGACGGCGGAGGTCGAAGCGATAGCCGCTCGGCAGCGAATGCAGGACGACGCCGCTGATCATGAGCGGCCGATGGCCGTGGACCTCCCACGCGTCGGTCTCGGATCGCGAGCCGTCGACGACCGTGATCGAACCGCGCCCGATCACTTCCATGATGTGGTCCGGACCGACGACTCCCGCCGTGTCCTCGTCGACCCCGAGCCCGAGCAGGCTCGGATTCTGGGCGATCAGGCTGAGCAACCGACCGAGCCGGTTCCGCTGCTGGAAGTGCTGGTCGATGATCACGCCGGGGAGCACGCCCAGCCCGGCCGCGATCTGGGCCATCCGGTGCTTCGGGGTCGCGCCCGACGCGCCGAAGGCGATCATGTGGCTCGACATCGCCGACGCCCCGGCGGAGGTGCCGGCGACGACCGCGCCGTGCTGGAACCGGTCGAGGATGGCGTCGGCCAGCAGGGTCCCGCCGATCGTCGACGACAACCGCAGCTGGTTGCCGCCGGTCAGGAAGATCCCCGTGGCGTCGCCGATGGCACGGACGGCCGTTTCGTCGTTGGCCTGCGGCCGGGTGACCGCGTGGAGGGGCCGGACGCGCGTGATGCCCAGTTCGCCGAAGACGGCACGGTATCGTTCGCCGGCCTCCAGCCCGAGCGAGGACGCGGTGCTGATGACCGCGATCGTCGCGTCCGGGCCTCCGGCGAGCGCGGCGAAGCGGCTCAGGATGACGCGGTCGCGGACCTTGTCCTCCGCACCACCGATGATGATCACCGTTCCGTCGGACACGAGGTGGAATCGCCTCCCGTGCTGGGTCCCCGAGAGGATACCGTGCGGCGCGATGCGGGCGTGCGGGCGTGCTGGACGGGCGTGCGAGAATGCCGCGGGATGACCGACTCGGTGCCGCCCCCCGGTCTGAAGCCGGTCCCGGGCACGGCCCGCGGCCGCGGGCGGGTCCGAGTGGACCTGTCCGATGTCCTCGACCGTGGGACGCGACGTCGGGCCGGGGTCTTCCGCCGGGCGCTCCGCCGCGAGGTGTCACGGCTCCAGGATCCCCGCCGTGTCGCGGCCGTCCTCCTCCTCAGCCTGACCTTCGCGCTCATCCTGTCCGGGCTCATCGCGCGCGGCGAGGCGGGTGGCGCGGATGCCCGCGCCTATTGGGCCGGGGTCCGGATCTGGCTCAACGGCGGCGACCCGTACCACCCGGTCGGGCCCTTCCTGCCCTACGTCTATGCGCCCTGGATGCTCCCGATGTTCGCGCCGTGGGCGCTCCTGCCGTGGGATGTCGCCTGGTTCATCTGGCGCGTCGGGACGATCCTGCTGTTGCTGTGGACGATCCATTGGGCGTATCGCCGGCGGCCGCTCACGACCGCGGTCGTGGTGGCCGTCCTCGCCTTCCCGTTCGGGGCGAACCTCGACACGGGCAACATCAACCTGCAGTTGACGCTGATGCTGTGGGCCGCCCAGTTCACCGGTCCGCGTCTCGGCGGCCTGCTATGGGCCCTCGCCACCTGGATGAAGTGGCTGCCGGTCGTCTTCTGGCCGATCCTCTCGCGCGGGACCCGCCGGTGGGGGGCGTTCTGGCTCGTCGTCTCGGTCGCGTTGAGCCTGCTGACGCTGCCACTGACGATCATCCAGCTCCAGGCGCTCTTCGGGTTCGGCGCGCGCCCGATCCGCCTCGATTTCCTGGTCTACCTCTGGGCGATGGTCCCCTGGTTCTATCGGAAGGACGACATTCGCGATCTCGTCCGACCGGCGACCTGGCGTGGGTGGCTCGCCGATGCCAGGGTCGCCTTCAGACGGCCGGCTCCGGGCTGACCGCGGCCTCCGCATCCTCGAGCGGTCCGGGACCCGGGTCGGCCACCGGGAGTGACGCGTCGTCGTCGCGACGCCGCTCGTCGACCGGCCACAACAGGAGGGCGCCGACACCCATCAGGACGACCGCCATCCAGAGCGCGGCGCGCGGCCCCGAGCCGTCGAGCGTCGGCCCGCCCACGACGTCCATCAGCGTCCCGCCGACGGCGAGCGCCAGGACGCCGGCCGACGCCGTCGCCACGTTCGAGAGCCCCATGTACCGGCCCGACGAGGCCTTTGGGATGATGTCGGTCATCAGCGCCCAGTCGACGGCGAGGAACGTCCCGGCCGAGATCCCGTAGATCAACGCGCCGACGAACGCGATCGGCAGGATCGGTGCGAGCGCGACGGTCGCTAGTCCCACCGCGCCGAGCGCACAGCTAGCCCAGATGACGGGCTTGCGGCCGATCCGGTCCGAGACCCTCGCCGACGGGACGACGGACAGGACGGTCCCGAGCGCCACCAGCGCGACCATCGGGATGAAGACGATGCCGGTGTCGTGCTCGTTCAGGCCCATCGTGCGGGCCAGGTAGAAGACCGCGAGGCTGGTGAGGACCGACCCGCCCATCAGGATCGCGAGGCGCGACGCCACGAGCCACAGGAAGCTCCGCTCACGAAGGATGTCCGTGCCCCAGGCTTCGGCGGCGATCGCGCGCCACGAGCGCCCGTTGCGTGACTTCGGTGGCGGGCCCTCGCGGACCCGGATGACGACGGACAGCATCGTGAGCAGCTCGAGGACGCCGATCGCCACCAGGCCGAGCTGGTACTGGTGGGCCGCCACCGCGAGCGACCCGATGATGTAGCCCGACACGACGCCGAGCACCTGCATCAGGCCGACGAGGGCACTGGCCGTGCCGACCTGGGGCGCTGGGACGAGATCGGGGATGTAGCCCTGGAACGGGCCCTGGGCGAAATTCGAGCTGAACTGGAGGAGCGCGATGAAGGCCGCGATCGAGACCAGCGTCGCGCTCGACGCGATCCCGATCAGGAAGACCAGGTCGAGGATCGAGCCGATGAAGATGTATGGCTTCCGGCGGCCCCAGCGCGAGATCGTGTAGTCGGAGATCGAGCCGATCGTCGGCTGGACGATGACCGCGATGACGGCGCCGCTGATCGAGATGAGGAAGAGGGCCCGTCCCGCGCCGGCCTTGTCGGCGAGTCCCGTGAATTCCAGCCGGCCCGCCATGATGAAGCTGAGGCCCGCGAAGATCGAGGAGAGGCCGAGCCAGTACAGCGAGATCCGGACGAGCTCGCGGTTCGGCAGCCGCATCGTGGGGCGTCCACCGTCTGTCGCTGGTGCGCCCGTGGCTTCGGGCATCTCCGTCATCCCCGATGCTCCCTCGTTCCGGCAGTGTCCCCTAGTTCACGGTCGTAGGACGCCCATCCGGTCCCAGTGTTACCGCGCAACGAAGGCGAACGAGGCGCCGGTCCGTGGCGCCCGGGGCGACATACCGGAAGACCGACCGATCAAGTGAATACATCGCGGTCGAAGCGAGCCCGATCTGCCCGAGGCGAAAGGTGAAGACGGGGTTCTCGTGGTTGCCCGCGTAGTGGTGCGCGGTCCCGTCCGCGGCCAGGACGGCGAGGTTGGCCTCGCCGCCGAACCGATCGTGGAGCGCAGCCAGGAGCGTGCCGACCGGTTGCTTCGGACCCCACGCGTCCTCGAGCCAGCGTTCGCCGACCTCGGTGTCGGCTCGGCCCGCGATTCGACCCTGCGCTCGATAGGTCGGCCGGAGGCTCTTGTAGTCGCGAAGGTCGCCGTTATGGCTGAACGCGAACCGGCCGTCCGGGTCGTCGAACGGCTGCGTGTCCGCGAGGGTGAGCGTCGAAAAGCGAGATGGCCGCCGAAGATGGACGAGCGCGGCGGTCGTCTCGTTGGCGCCGACCGGGTCGCGTCCCGGATCGTCGCGAAAGGCGCGCAGATCGCGGTGGGAACGGATCGTGCCGGCGGGATCCAGCCAGGCGGCGCCCCACCCGAAGCCGGCCAGTCCGAACCGCTCGAGCTTCTCGGCGAACGACCACAGCTCCTCGAGCCGGAAGGGCTCCTCGGCCCGGGCGACGAAGTGCTCACACATCGCTGGCGATGATACGCGCCGGGTCGCTCGCCTCGGCCGAATCTCTTGGATCCGCCTGGCAGCTCGGGCACCAGTAGGTCGTCCGCGGGATCTCCTTCCCCTGCTGGGCGCTGACGATCGCCGTCCGGCAGCGATGGCACGGGCGGCCCGTGCGGCGGTAGACGTACAGCGGCCCGGGCGCTCCCCGGTCGCCCGCCGTCGTGACGCGTTCCGGGCCGCGTCCACCGGCCACGTTCGCGAGCAGGAGCCGGCGAGCGCTCGCGACCAGGCGGCGGACGACCGCGTCGTCGAGCTCGGCGACCGGCGCGAATGGCGAAACGCGTTCGATCCACAGAAGCTCGCTCTTGTAGACGTTGCCGATGCCGGCCAGGGCCCGCTGGTCGAGCAGCGCGTCGGCGATGGCCGTCCCCGCGCGGGCCGCGTCGCGAAGCCGCCGGAGGGCCTCGTCAGCGTCGAACTCGCCTCCCAGGAGGTCCGGCCCGAGACGCCCGAGCGATGGGTGCAGCATTTCGGCTCGCTGCTCGAGCAGCTCGACGACGGGGGCGTCGAAGCAGACCGCCACGGCGCCCGGCACCTCGAGGACGAGTCGGGCGCGACCGGCCGGGCGCCGCCAGCGCTCGTCCGGTCGGTAGCGATGCCAGGAGCCGTTCATCCGCAGGTGCGTGCGCAGTTCGAGGCCGTTGTCGAACCGGATCAGGAGGTTCTTGCCGAGCGCCTCGACCGCCGTGATCTCATGCCCGATCACCCGTCCGACCTGCGGAACGGCCCCCGGGCCGCCGGTCCGTGCTGCGATGACGGTCCGGCCGACGAGGTACGGCCGGAGTCCCGCGGCGGTCCGGAAGAGCGTGTCGCCTTCGGGCACTCAGACCCCGACCGGGCGATCGGCACGGAGGACGAGCCCGCGATAGCCGGCCACGAAACCGGCCCCGAGCAAGCGCTCACGGAACCGTGAGACGGCGACGTCCTCGCCATCGACCTTGCGGAGGACGAGCTCCCGCGTCCGCCCGTCGGTGACCAGTGCCCGGAAGGCACGGGCCGCGGTGACCGCCACGTCCGGATCGTCGGCCGCCGGAAGGGTTTGGAGTGTCGCCCCGCCACGCTCGAGATAGAGCGCCGCGACTCCGTCGACGAGCACGACATACGCACCGGCCGCGCGCTGGAGCGGCCGCCGGTCGGTCTCACCACGGCGGGGCCAGGGCAGCGCCGCGCCGTACGGGTCGGCCGGATCGGCGGCGGCCAGGAGATGGACAGCGCCCGAAGCGGCCGGGTCGGCCGGCTCGCGCACCGACCGCAGCCGGTCGAGCGCCCCGGCGAGCGCGAACTGGGCGGCGCCGAGGCCGTCGACGAAGTAGCCTCGCCGGATCCGGCCGGCGTCCTCCATCGCTCGCAGGACCGGGTAGACGGCCGCGAACCCACCGTCGATCCCCTCGGTCGCGACGGCTTCTCGGGTCAGGACGCCATGGCGTTCGAGGAGCGCGAGGCTCTGGGCGTGGAGCCGTTCGGTCGGGCTCGCCGGTGTGGTCTCGGGCGCCACAAGTGACCAGCGGCCCGCGGCTTCCGGCGGCCCGAGCGCGGTCAGACGGCCCCGTCCGCCGCCTCGGCGTCCGCCGCCCGGGGTCCGCTTCCAGCGCAGCGCCCGAAGTGGCGCGAAGGTGTCATTCGTGACCTCGCCGGCCCAGACGAGGTCCCACAGCGCATCGAGGACCTCGCGGTCCGAGTTCCCCCGCGCCGCCGCGAACAGCTCCCGATAGAACGAGGCGCCGCGGCTCGCGAGGTGCTCCCGGATGGCCGAATGTCGAGGCTCGGCGGGCGGTTCCACGC
>DAIOXD010000053.1:1930-3619 GCA_036758145.1 Candidatus Limnocylindrales bacterium | reverse complement strand
GTTCCACGCCATCCGGCGAGCCGATCGGCCGCAGGATCTCGCGGCCGGGCCGGACGAGCGCGATGCGACCGTCGTCGCGGCCGAGGCTCCCCCGCCCCGCCCACGCCACCTCGCCCAACGCCCCGAGCTCGTCGAGCAGCCGCGGCTGATAGCCGGGGACCCGCGCCGGCAGCACATCCCGCTCGAGCACGGAGGCCGGGATCGGGAGGCCGGCCAGCTGATCCACGACTTCGGCGAGCCGCTCCAGGGCGGCGCTCCCGCGCAGCGGCGACCGGGCCGCACCGACCGGCGCCACGCCCTGCCAGTCCGCGAGGAAGCGGCCCAGTGCGGCCGGGTCGACTGGCTCGACCTCGCGCCGCAGGCGCGCCAGCGATCGACGGCGCAGGAGCCGCAGGACCTCTGGGTCGCACCATTCGCGTTCCGCGCCACCGGGCCGGAACTCGCCGCGCAACAGCGTGCCCGCCGCAAGCATCCGCTCGAGCGCGTCGCCGACGACCCCGATCGGAAGCCCCCAGCGACGAGCCGGATCGGGGGTCAGGAACGGCCCATGCGTCCTGGCATACCGGGCCAGCAGCCCATCGAGCGCCCCGGCCGCCGGGCCGAGAAACGCGGCCGGGATGCCGACCGGCGGCGCGATCCCGACGCCGTCGCGGTAGCGCGCGACGTCCTCGATGGCCAGCCAGCGGTCATCCCCGGCGATCCGGGTCCGGATGGCGCGGCGGGCACTCGCGAGTTCCTCGAGCCACGGGCCGGCGACCGCCGCGCCGCCCTCGGTCCGTGCGGCGACCTCGTCCGACGACAGGTCGCCCAGCCGCCGAAGGAGGTCGTGGACCCCGTCGAGCGTCGTGGCGCGCCGGTCGTCGGCGAGGAGCTGGAGGCTGAGCTCGAGGTCGGCGAGCGCGTCCGGGTCGAGGAGCTCGCGCAGCTCCTCCTGGCCGAGCAACTCGCGCAGCAGGTCGCGGTCGAGCGTGAGCGCCCCGGCCCGTCGCTCCGCGATCGGGGTGTCGCCGTCGTACATGTAGGCCGCGACGTAGTCGAACATGAGGCTGCTCGCGAACGGCGACGCCCTCGCCGTCTCGACGCCGTGGATCGCGATCTCGCGCCGGGCGACCCCGCCCAGGATCTCGCGCAGGCCGGGCAGGTCGAAGACGTCGGAGAGGCATTCGCGATACGTCTCGACGAGGATCGGGAAGCTGCCGTAGCGCGAGGCGACCGCGAGCAGATCGGCGGCGCGCTGGCGTTGTTGCCACAGCGGGGTCCGCGTCCCGGGCCGACGGCGTGGGAGCAGCAGGGCCCGCGCCGCGTTCTCGCGGAACCGGCTGGCGAAGAGCGCCGAGGTCGCGAGCTGGCCGACGACCAGGTCCTCCAGCTCGTCGGGCTCCGGGAAGAGGAGCGCCTCGATGCCGTCGAGGGGGGCGTCGCCCTCGGGGAGCCGGATCGCGATGCCATCGTCCGACCAGATGGTCTGGACCTCGAGTCCGAGCCGGTCGCCGATCCGCGCTTCGAGGGCGAGCGACCAGGGCGCGTGGACGCGTCCCCCGAACGGCGTCAGCAGGCACAGCCGCCAGTCGCCGAGCTCGTCGCGGAAGCGCTCGACGACGATCCGCTTGTCGGTCGGGAGGGCGCCGGTCGCTTCGCGCTCGTCATCGAGATAGGCGAGCAGATTGTCGGCGGCGCGCTCGTCGAGGT
>DAIOXD010000053.1:0-1920 GCA_036758145.1 Candidatus Limnocylindrales bacterium | reverse complement strand
CGTCGAGGTCGTGCGTCTCGCGCAGCCGCGCGGTGGCCGCGCGGCGGCCCTTCTCGCCACGGCCAAGATCGGCTTCGAGCTCACCGACGAAGGCGCCCAGTGCCCGCCCGAGCTCCATCGGCCGCCCGACCGCATCGCCGTGCCAGAAGGGCAGCTTGCCCGGGACGCCGGGCGCAGGGCTCACAGTCACCCGGTCGTGCCCGATCTCCTCGACCCGCCAGCTGCTGGCACCCAGGACGATCACGTCGCCATGCATCCCGGCGCGCAATTCGTAGACCATCTCCTCGTCGAGCTCCCCGACCCGCCGGCCGGGCGTTCCCACCTCGCCCACCATGAAGACACCGAAGAGGCCGCGATCCGGGATCGTGCCGCCGCTCGTGACCGCCACGACCCGTGCGTCGCGCCGGCCCTCCACGATATCGGTGACGCGGTCCCAGATGACGCGTGGCTTGAGCTCGGCGAATTCGTCCGATGGATAGGCGCCCGCGAGCATCCCGAGCACGCCCTCGAGGGCTTCGCGGGTAAGTGTCTCGTACGGCGAGGCCCGCGTCGCGAGGGCGAGCAGGTCGTCGACCGACCAGCGGTCCATGACGGTCATGGCCACGAGTTGCTGGGCCAGGACGTCGAGCGGGTTGCGCGGGACCTGGGTCGTCTCGATGGCGCCCTCGTGCATCCGGCGCGTGACGATCGCGCACTCGAGGAGGTCGCCGCGGTACTTCGGGAAGATGACGCCCTTGCTCGGTGCCCCGACCTGGTGCCCGGACCGACCGATCCGCTGCAGGCCGCGGGCGACGCTGGTCGGGCTCTCGACCTGGATGACCAGGTCCACCGCGCCCATGTCGATGCCGAGCTCGAGGCTGGACGTGGCGACCAGCGCGGGGAGCCGACCGGCCTTGAGCTCCTCCTCGATGAAGACCCGCTGCTCACGCGCGATGCTGCCGTGATGCGCCCGCACGAGCTCCTCGCCGGCAAGCTCGTTGAGCCGCTGCGCGAGTCGCTCGGAAAGCCGCCGGCTGTTGGCGAAGACGATCGTGCTGCGATGGCTTCGGATCAGCTCGAGGATGCGCGGGTGGATCGCCGGCCAGATGCTCGTGCGGAGGTCGCCTCTCGCGGCGGGGCCGCCCGGCTGCTCCTCGAGCGGGATGACCTCGCCCATCGCCGACATGTCGTCGACCGGCACGACCACCTGCAGGTCGAGCGGCTTGCGCGTCCCGGCATCGACGACCGTGACCGCCCGGTCCGGCCCGACGCCGCCGAGGAACCGCGCGATCGTCTCGAGCGGCCGTTGCGTGGCGGACAGGCCGATCCGCTGCAGCGGTCGGGTCGTGGTAGTCGCGCCGTCGCGCAGCGCCTCTAGACGTTCGAGGCTGAGCGCGAGGTGCGCGCCACGCTTGGAGCCCGCGATCGCATGGACCTCGTCGACGATGACGTATTCGACGCCGCGCAGGACCTCGCGGGCGGCGCTGGTGAGCATGAGGTAGAGCGATTCGGGCGTCGTGATGAGGATGTCGGGCGGGTGGCGGGCGATCTCGCGCCGGTCCTCCGTCGGGGTATCGCCGGTCCGGCTGGCGACCGAGATGTGGGGCACGGGTTCGCCCAGGCGCTCGGCGGCGAGGGCGATCCCGGTCAGCGGCGCCCGGAGGTTCCGCTCGATGTCATAGGTCAGCGCCTTGAGCGGCGAGATGTACAGGGCGCGGACGAGTCCGGGCGTCTCGCGGGTCGGCGCCGGGCTCGGATGGGTCGCCAGGCGGTCGAGGATAAAAAGGAAGGCGGCGAGGGTTTTCCCGCTACCGGTGGGGGCATGGATGAGGGTATGGTCACCGGTGGAGATGGCGGCCCAGCCGCGCGCTTGCGCGTCGGTCGGTGCCTCGAAGCTCGCCCGGAACCAATCGCGGACGGCGGGCGAGAAGGGTGCGAGCG
>DAIOXD010000052.1:0-10181 GCA_036758145.1 Candidatus Limnocylindrales bacterium | reverse complement strand
TCCGAATAGGTGATGAAGCCGCCGACGAAATAGGCGCTCGAGCCCGGTACCTCGGTGATGAGATGACCGATGAGCCCGCCGGTGCACGACTCCACCGTCGCGATGGTGCGACCGAGCGTCAGGCACCGCTCGCCCAGCCGGACCGCGAGCTCGAGGCCGTCGGGGCCCTCGAGATCGTCGAAGCCGCCCGGCCCGTCGGCCTGCGGGGCCTCGATGAGCGGATCCTCGCCCACGACTAGGGCCGCTGGGTCTTCTGTGGCGCCGCGGGTGGAGCGAACAGCCAGGTCTCGGGCACGCCGGAACGACCGAGCGCACCGAGCGAGGTGCCGTTCAGGGTGAAGAAGGTCACGCCCGACGATCCGGTCCTGACCTCGATCGACTGCTTGGCGCTGAAGGTCAATGTCTTTCCGCTGGAGATGACCTGGCCGGCCGCGCCCAGGCCCGGATCGATCTTGCCGTCCACCCAGACCTTGATCCAGGCGCGCCCGTTCTTGACCGCGACCACGAGGTTGATGCCCTTGTAGACGACCGTGACGTTGCGGGTCAGCGATGTCGCCTTGCCCTGCGCGCTGGTGGCGGTCACCGTGATCGTCCAGCGCCCGGCGGTCAGCTCGTACGGCGTGTTGTAGGTCCCGTCGTCGGCGACCTGGGCGGTGACCGAGGCCGGGCTGGGTGGTGGCGGCGGGGTCGCACCGCCGGCCCCGACCGGGGTCCCGGACGGACCCAGATACTTGGCGCTCACGACCGCAGAGGGCGCATTGGTGATGTGGCCGGCGACCGGGATCGCTCCGTTCTGGAAGGTCGCGCCCTCCGCGGGCTGATCGACGGTCAGAGTGGGCGCCTCGATGGCCTGGAACGGGACCGGCACGGTGATGAACAGGTGGATCGTCTGGTCGGACTTCTTGCCGGTCTCGGGATCGAGCGCGTTGACGTCGAACTGATTCCGGCCGCGTCGCAGGTCGACCGGGACGGCCCACGAGCCATCGGAGGTGGCACTGATCTGGTACGGGTCGCGACCGGGCGTCGCGATCGAGACCGTCGCGCCCGGAAGGGTGGTCCCCTTGAGCGTGTACGACGTCGCCGTTTCGTCGACGTCGACGACGGCCGTCGCAGGCGAGGTGACCGCGATCGTCGGCGGCTTGTTGAAGCGCAGCACCTGGACGCCGAGGTACGCCCCGAAGGCCACGATGACGACCGTGAGCAGGACGACGACGACGAGGCTGGGCGAGAAGGTCAGGCCCTTGCGGGGTGCCGCGATCGGCTTCGGGACGACGATGGCGGGCGCCTGCTCCTTCACGTCACCCCGTTCGCGGCGCCACTGGATCAGGACGTCGTCGGGGTCGAGGCCGAGGTAGAGGGCGTAATTGCGCAGGAAGCCCTTGGTGTAGACCGCGCCGGGGAGTTCCTTGTAATCGCCCCGCTCCAGGGCGCCCAGGTAGCGCGCCCGGATCTTGGTGTCACGCTCGGCGCGGTAGAGGTCGACGCCCTTGTGCTCACGCGCCGCGTAGAGACGTTCTGGCAGGCTCGGCGCCGGCTCGGCGGTCACGCCACGGCCGGAGTCTGAGCGGTCGATCCCGACCGCCCGCTTCAACTGCTCCCTCGTCGTCATGCGTCACCCCTGTCGAGGGTGTCGTCGAGCCCCGCCGATCCTGCCGCGTCGTCGCGGCGAAGCACCTGCCGCGCGTTCGATCCGTCGAATGCGCCGATGTAGCCGCGAGCCTCCAATTGGTCGATCATCCGGGCGGCCCGCGCATAGCCGACCTTCAAGCGGCGCTGGAGGAGCGACGCCGAGGCTCGATCGTACTCCCGAATCACGTCGATGGCATCAGGCAACAATCGATCGGCGTCCTCGTCGGCGAGATCGTCGACCGAGCCCGTCCCCTCGTCGCCGGTGTCGATGATCGCCATGTCGTAGTGCGGATCCTCGATCTGTGCCTTCCAATGGTCGACGACCCGGGCGATCTCGGCGTCGGAGACGAAGACGCCCTGCAGGCGCATGGGGCGGGGCAGGTCGGACGGCTGGTAGAGCATGTCACCGCGGCCGATGAGATCCTCCGCCCCGGGCGCGTCGAGGATCGTCCGGGAGTCGATCTGGGAGGCCATCGCGAACGCGATCCGACTCGGGAAATTCGCCTTGATCAGGCCGGTCACGACGTTGACCGACGGCCGCTGCGTGGCGAGGACCATGTGGATCCCGGTCGCACGTGCCTTCTGGGCGAGGCGGACGATCGGGTCCTCGACGTTCTTGCCCTCGCGCATCATCAGGTCGGCGAGCTCGTCGATGATGATCACGATGTAGGGCATCCGATCCTCGGGATCGGTCCGCGTGTCGTTGAACGCCCGGATGTTGCGGGCCGACGCCCCAGCCAGGCGACGATAGCGGGCCTCCATCTCGTTGACCGCCCACTTGAGCGCGGCCTTGGCCCGCTCGGGCTCGGTGATGACCGGGACGAGCAGGTGCGGCAGGCCGTTGTAGGCCGCCAGCTCGACCCGCTTGAGGTCCATCAGGATCATCCGCACGTCATCCGGGGTCGCCTTGCACAGGAGGCTCGTGATGACCGCGTTGACCATCACGCTCTTGCCCGAGCCGGTGGCGCCGGCGATGAGCAGGTGCGGCATCTTGGCCAGGTCGACGGCCTTCGCCTCGCCTGCCACGTCACGGCCGAGCGCGAACGTCAGCCTGGACTCCGAGGCGGTGAACACGACCTCTTCGAGCACGCGCCGCAGGGGCACCGCGTTGAAGTCCTTGTTCGGAACCTCGATGCCGACCGCGCTCTTGCCCGGGATGGGTGCCTCGATCCGCAGCGATTGCGCGGCGAGCGCCATCGCCAGATCGTCCGACAAGCCTTCGATCCGGCTGACCTTGACATCGTGCGCGGGCTCGACTTCGTACTGCGTCACGACCGGACCGGCATTGCGCCCGACGATCTTGGCGGGGATCCCGAAGCCGGCCAGCTTCCGGACGATGATCTCCTCGTTCCGAGCGTGGACCGACGCGTCGCCACCGGCATGCAGCGGCACCGCGACGTCCTCGAGCGTGGTGATCGGCGGCAGGATGTACTCGATCCGGTCCTTGGTGCGCGGCGAATCGCCTGCGTCCGTGACGTCGTCCGGGTCGCGTGCCGGGCGGGGCGGGGCGACGATGGTCGCGGACGCCGTCGCGCCTCGCTGCGGTGCGAACGTGTTGGAGGTCTGCCCTCGGCTCGGGATGGCCGCCGGGATCGGATTCTCGTCGTCGCCCCAGACCCCGGTCTGGCCCGGTGACGGCGCGGCCGGGATGACCTTGCCGTTCGTCCGACCGGTGCGGCCGTTGGTCGATGGCTCGCTCACCTCGGCGGGTTCAACCCCCGTCTCGGGCGGCGTCCGGCGCATCGATGCGGCGGCTGTCGAGCCGAACCAGCGGGCGGTCCCGACCGCGGGATGGAGCAGCTGGCGGAGCGGGATCCCGAAGCCGACGATGAGCCCGAAGATGGCCAGCCCGATGAGCAGGATGAAGGCCCCAGGGGCAGACACGAGATGGCTGAGCGTGTCGGCCATTGCACGCCCGATCTTGCCGCCTGAGAAGCCGTCTGCGACGACTTGGACGGCACCGACGATCCCGGCGTAAGTGATCGCCAGTCCCAACAGGGTCATCCCCCAGCCCGAACCCGGACGCGTGCCCGGTCCCCATTCGAGCCACCAGCCGGCGAGCAGCAGCAGGAAGGGCAGCAGCCAGCGCATCGTGCCGAACCACGGAGCGAAGGCATCGGTCCACCAGCGGGTCAGGGTCCCCTGGCCATTGCCCAGGGGCAACAGCGCGATCAGCGTCATCGCGCCGAGTACGAGCAGCGTCAACCCGAAGATCGAGCGGACGACCTCAGGTGTGAGCCTCGTGCTCCAGGCGCTCTTCGGCCGGGCCCGGGACGGGCGCGCGGGCGGCTTTCGGGCCGTCGCGCGACGGCGGGTGGCCATGCGTCAGACCTCGACGACGACCGGGAAGACCATCGGGCGCCGCTTCGTCTGCTCGTAGAGGAAGCGGGAGACGCCGTCCTTGATCTGGGTCTTGAGCAGCCCGATCTCGCTGATGTGGTCGCCCGGCGTGTGGATCGCCTCGATCACGCGCTCGAGCGCCTCCTTCATGATCGGGTCCTGCTCGTTGAGGTGGACGAAACCACGGGTGATGATCTCGGGCTGCCCGATCACCGAGCCGGTCTGCTTGTCGACGGTCACGACGATCATGAACATCCCGTCGTTGGCCAGTGCGCGCCGGTCGCGCAGCACGATGTCCCCGACATCGCCGACCGACAGTCCATCGACGTAGACGTAGCCCGCCGTGACCGGTGCCGCGCGCCGGGCCGAGCCATCCGCCGAGAATTCGATGGGCGTTCCGTTCTCGATGATGAACACGTTCTCGGGCGCCACGCCGGTTTCGATGGCGAGCTTGCCGTGCTGGACCTGCATCCGGAACTCACCATGCATCGGGATGAAGTGCTTGGGCTTGGTCAGCCCGAGCATCAGCTTGAGCTCCTCCTGGCTGGCATGGCCCGAGACGTGAGCCCGCTTGATCGTGTGGTAGTAGACGTTGGCGCCAGCCTTGAACAGGTTGTCGATCGTGCGCGAAACCGATTCCTCGTTGCCCGGGATGGGGCTGGCACTGACGATGACAGTGTCGCCGGGCTGGATCTCGACGAAGCGGTGGTCGCGGTTGGCCATTCGGGCCAGGCCCGCCATCGGCTCGCCCTGGGCGCCGGTCGTGGCGATGACCAGCTTGGGATCCGGGTGGTCCTTGATCTTGTCCTTGGGGACGATGTGCGACGGGTCGAACTTGAGGTAGCCGAGGTCCGTCGCGATCCGGAAGTTCTGCTCCATCGAGCGGCCGATGACCGAGACGCTCCGATGCATGTCGGCGGCGGCGTCGAGGACCTGCTGGACGCGCGCGATATTGCTCGCGAAGGTCGCCACGATGACCCGGCCGTCGAGCGGCTCCATGATCTCGCGGAAGGCCTCGCCGACGGTCCGCTCGGACGGCGTATAGCCCGGGTTCTCGGCACGCGTCGAGTCCGAGAGGAGGCAGAGGACGCCTTCCTGGCCGAGCCGCGCGAGGATCGCGAAGTCCGACAGCTTGCCGTCGACCGGGGTGTGGTCGAACTTGAAGTCGCCGGTGTGGACGACCGTCCCGACCGGCGTCCGCAGGGCGATCCCCATCGCGTCGGGGATCGAGTGGCCGACGCGGAAGGGCATGACGTGGAACGCCCCGATGTCGATCTCGTCGCCCGGCTCGAGCGCGATGAGCGGGTTGTTGTGGAGCCGGTGCTCCTTGATCTTGTTGCCGAGCAGGCCGCGGGCCAGCGTGGACGCGTAGACCGGGACGCCCGGGAACTCGGGGAGGACGTAGGGCAGCGCGCCGACGTGGTCCTCGTGGGCGTGGGTGATGAGGAACGCCTTGACGTTGGCGCGGCGTTCCTTGAGGTAGGTGATGTCGGGGATCACGAGGTCGATCCCGAACATCTCCTCGTCGGGGAACATCAGTCCGCAGTCGATCACGACGATCTCGTCGCGATATTCGAAGACGTACATGTTCTTGCCGATCTCGCCCACCCCGCCGAGCGGGATGATGCGAAGGGGCTGATCTGAGGTTGGTGGCATAGGGGTCCTTGGCATGGCTTAGAAGAGGGTCAGTTCGAGGGGTTCGGTGGGTTCATCGGCGGACTCGACGACTTCGACGACTTCGATCGCCTGGGGCGTCGCCGGCCGCGGCTCAGGGGCAGCCAGTTCGCGTCGTCGTCGAGACTCGAGCAACGCGGTCGGGACGTTGGCGATATCGGCGTAGCTCTCGCGTTCGATGGCCGGCGTCCGGAGCGCCGCGGCCGGGTGGTACATCGCAAAGACGATCGCCGAGCTGGCGCCGGTGGCCGGGTCGACCGGGCGGATCGTGCCGTGCGCCTGCGAGATCCGGGCACCGGGCATGAACGCCCCCATGGAGAAGCGCCCGAGGGTGACGACGACCGCCGGGTCGAGGACCTCCAGCTGGCGCCGGAGGTACGGAGCACAGGCCGCGATCTCGTCGGGGAGTGGATCGCGATTGTCGGGTGGCCGACATTTCACGACGTTCGTGATGAAGACGTCCTCGCGCCGCCACCCGATCGAGGCCAGCAGCTTGACCAGCAGGTCGCCGGCCCGGCCGATGAACGGGCGCCCGTCGCGGTCCTCGTTGAAGCCCGGGCCTTCGCCGACGAAGACGACCTCTGTCTCCGAGTCACCCTCACCCGGCACGGCCCGGCTGCGCGTCTCGTGGAGTCGACAGTTCGTGCAGACGCTGACCTCGGCGAAGATCGCCTCGAGCGCCGACCGGCGCTCGGCTTCGGTCACGCCGTGGCCTCTGGGGCTCCGAGCGCGGTTGCCGCCTCGGGGCCGACATACGGGCTGGCGCCGCGGGTAGCCGCCGGACGGATCCAGTCGCGCTCGCGCAGCACCTCGGCCAGCTCGATCGCGTTGGTCGCCGCGCCCTTCCGCAGGTTGTCCGACACGACCCAGAAGGCCAGCCCTCGATCGTTGGCGATCGAGACGTCACGCCGGACGCGCCCGACGAAGATCTCGTCGCGGCCGGCGGCTTCAGTGGCCAGCGGGTAACGGTGCTCCGCAGGGTCGTCCTGCACGACGACGCCCGGGACCGCGGCGAAGAGCTCGCGCGCGCGCTCGGGTGTGACCGGCTCGCGCGTCTCGACGTGGACCGCCTCGGAATGGCTCACGAAGACCGGGACGCGAACGGCGGTGCACGAGATCCGCAGGTCCGGGAGGTGGAGGATCTTGCGGTTCTCGGTGACGACCTTCCACTCCTCCTTGGTGTAGCCGTTGTCGAGGAAGACGTCGATCTCGGGCAGCGCGTTGAAGGCGATCGGGTGCGGATAGACGTCGACGGCCGGGGTTTCGCCCGTGACGTGGGCGCGGATCTGGCCCTCGAGCTCGGCGATCGCGTCGGCGCCGGTCCCGGAGACGGACTGGTACGTGTCGACGACGACCCGCTCGAGGCCGACCGCATCGCGCAGCGCCATGAGGACCGGGGCGAGCTGCATCGTGGAGCAATTCGGATTGGCGACGATGCCGGGGTGGCCCTCGAGATCGCCGGGGTTGACCTGCGAGACGACTAGCGGGATGGTCGGGTCCATCCGCCAGGCGGACGAGTTGTCGATCACGGTCGCGCCACGGGCGACGGCCGCCGGCGTCAGTTCGCGAGACACCGCCGCCCCGGCCGAGAACAGGGCGACATCGACGCCGTCGAACGCGTCCGGGACGGCTTCGCCGATCTGCAGCGTGCGACCATCGATGGAGACGGTCCGTCCCGCCGACCGGCCGGAGGCGAGCAAGCGCAACTCACCGACCGGGAATTCCCGTTCGTTGAGGATCTGGATCATCGTTCGTCCGACGGCGCCGGTGGCTCCGACGACCGCGACGGTCAGGGCTTGGTGGTTCATGAAGGGGACGGCTCCGCTCGCACTGTCGCTCGGACGGGCACGGCGGGAGTATAACAGCGGGCCTTTCGCGACCCATGTCGGGACGTCAATGCTGGGGCACGAAAGGACGAGCCGCCGGTCGCCCGGCGGCTCGTTTCGTCAAGCGAGAGGAACCCGGATCAGACCGGATCCTTGGCCAGATGACGCTGCATCGCGGCCTTGCGCGACAGGTTGATCCGACCCTGGCGGTCGACCTCGGTGACGACGACCATGACCTCATCGCCGACGGACACGACGTCCTCGACGGTCGGCACGTGGTAGTCGGCGAGCTCGCCGATTCGGACCAGGCCTTCCTTGCCCGGCAGGATCTCGACGAAGGCGCCGAAGCCCATGATCCGGGTGACCTTGCCGAGATAGAGCGAGCCGATCTCGACTTCCTTGGTCAGGCTCTCGATCCAGGCGATCGCCTTCCGGGCATTGTCGCCGGAGACGGCCGCGATCTCGACCGTGCCATCGTCTTCGACGTTGATCTCGGTCTGGGTCTCTTCCTGGATCTTGCGGATCATCGATCCACCCTTGCCGATGATCTCGCGGATCTTCTCGGGGTTGATCTTGATCGTGGTGATGCGGGGGGCGAAGTCGCTCATGTCCGGGCGAGCCTCGGGCATGACCTCGGTCATCTTGTCGAGGATCTCGAGGCGAGCGGCGAGAGCCTGCGCCAGGCCACCGCGGATGATCGCCTCGTTGATGCCCTGGACCTTGATGTCCATCTGCAGGGCGGTGATGCCGTCCCGCGTGCCGGTCACCTTGAAGTCCATGTCACCGACCGAGTCCTCCTTGCCGAGGATGTCGGTCAGGACGACGAAGCGGCCGTCGGGCTCGCTGATCAGGCCCATCGCGGCACCGGCCACCGGCGCCGAGATCGGCACGCCCGCGTCCATCAGGGCGAGGGTCGAGCCGCAGGTCGAAGCCATCGAGGTCGAGCCGTTGGACGACATGCACTCCGACACGAGCCGGATGACGTAGGGGAAGTCCTCGTGGCTCGGCAGGACGGGGATGAGCGCCCGCTCGGCCAGGTTGCCGTGCCCGATGTCGCGCCGGCTTGGGCCGCGCATCGGCTTGTTCTCGCCGGTCGAATAGGGCGGGAAGTTGTAGTGATGGATGTACCGCTTCTCGGTCTTGGGGCTGATCGTGTCGATGCGCTGGACGTCCGAGGACGACCCGAGCGTGGCGACGGTCAGGACCTGCGTCTCACCACGGGTGAAGAGGCCGGACCCGTGCGCCCGCGGCAGGATGCCGACGTCGACCGAGATCTGGCGCAGCTCCGTCAGGGCGCGCCCGTCCATCCGGATCCCCTCATCGAGGGCGAGCTGGCGGGCGACCTTCTTGTTGACGAGGTTGAACAGGCTCTTGCTGACGCGCGCCTCGCGGCGAGCGGCTTCCTGGAGGGCCTTGCTGTCGCCACCGGTCCGCGTTGCGCGGATCGCGTCGGCGAGGGACTCACGCAGCGTCTTGATCCGGGCCGGCAGGTCGTTGCCGAACCAGATGAGCAGGTTGGCGGTCGCCTCGGCGTCCGGGCCGGCTCGATGCGCCTGGGCGAGGTCGATGCCGAAGAAGCGCGAGAGGGTCTCGAGCTTGTAGTTCTCGACGTCCGGATAGCCCTCACGCGCGATCGCGAGGGTATCGAGGTAACGGCCCGGCTCGAAGTGGGTCCCGTCGGCGAGCGCCGCCTCGAGGAAGCCGAGATCGAATCCGACCGAGTGACCGACGATCTTCGAATCGCCGATGAACTTGAGCGCCTGCTGGGCGGCCTCGGCCGGCTTCGGCGCCTTCTTGACGTCGGCGTCGTGGATGCCGTGCATCTGGTTGCCGACGATCGGGCGGCCCGGGTTGACCAGGGTCGACCAGCGGTCGGTGATCTTGCCACCCTTGACCTTGACGGCGGCGATCTCCAGGAGGTCGGCCATCTTGGGATCGGTGCCGGTCGTCTCGACGTCGACGATGACGAACTCGTCGCCCGCCTCGGCGCCCTTCGTGAAGTCGAGGACCGAGGCCGTGCCGGCCTCGAGGAACGGCGTGCTCTTGGGCTTGCCGGCCGCCTCGCGGAGCTGCTCCTGGATGTCGATGAGCGGCTGGAGGGCGCGGTGGCCGAACAGGATCGCCTCGGCCATGACGGCCTCGGGCAGGAGCTTGGCGCCCGCCTCGACCATCATGATCGCGTCGCGGGTGCCCGACACGATGAGGTCGAGCTCGGAGTCGGCCAGCTGGCTGAAGGTCGGATTGACGACGAACTCGCCATCGATCCGACCGATGCGGACGGCACCGACCGGTCCGCCGAAGGGGATCTCGCTGATGGTCAGCGCGGCCGACCCGGCGATCGTGCCGAGGATGTCGGGCTCGTTCTCCTGGTCGGTCGAGAGGACCGTGATGACGACCTGGATGTCGTCCTTGTAGCCCTCGGGAAAGAGCGGCCGGATCGGGCGATCGGTGAGCCGGGCGGCCAGGGTGGCCGCCTCCGAAGCGCGGGCTTCGCGCTTGATGAAGCCGCCGGGGATCTTGCCCGCGGCGTACATCCGCTCCTCGAACTCCACCGTGAGGGGGAAGAAGTCGAGGCCCGGTCGCGGGTCGGAGCGATTGGCCGTGCCGAGCACGAGCGTGTCGCCGTAACGGACGGTGACGGCACCGCCGGCAAGCCCTGCGAGCTTGCCGGTTTCGATGGTCAGCGTACGACCACCGATCTGCGTCTCGAAT